>NZ_DICC01000075.1:0-43968 GCF_002415215.1 Empedobacter sp. UBA5036 | reverse complement strand
ATCTAAAGGAACTCGTTTCAGAACCGCATCCTTAGTCTTAGCCTTAGCCTTAGTCTTTGTCTTAGTCTTAGTCTCATTCACATCGTAAAATACATATATCTGAAACCTCAAAAACTACTAATCGGCTCATAATTCATACTTTTTTGAGCCAATTAATCAAAATAATCGGCTCATCGTTAAATGAAATAAAAAAATAAATTGGGATTACCTTATTGAAGAAAATCTTTCAAGCTTACTTAAAAAACATAAAAACTTTATTTACAATAAATTATAAATAAAATTAAAAATTATAGACATAAAAAAAGCACCTTTTTAAAGGTGCTTTTGTGGTCCCAGTTGGGCTCGAACCAACGACTTGCTGATTATGAGTCAGCTACTCTAACCAACTGAGTTATAGGACCAAAAATAAAAAGAATAATACCTTTTATTTTGAATGCAAATATATAAAATCTAAAACATAAAAAACAAGTTAAAAATAAAAGAATTTTAATGTTTTTCACAACAAATTCAATTACAATATAATAGTGTTGTATTTTTATTATAATATTTATAATCCTTAATTTGATTAAAATGAAATAAATTATGGTTTATTAACATTATACTTTATTAAACATAATTGACCTATCGAAAAATATGTTCTCTTTCCATTCTGATAACAGCAAATCTGAATTAATGATTCTTCATTTTTATTGAGTTTATTCTTTCAATTATAAACCAACAAAATCTGTATTTGACTCATAATTATACGTTTTAAAAGTCAAATCTATTTTATAAGAATGATGATTTTCTTATTTAGAATTGGGCTAAGAAAGATGAAGTAAAATAGTGAATTTAAAATGTTTAATTGATGTTAATGAACTTAATGAGCTAAATAAATTTATTAATCGGCTCATATTTTTATTATATTTGAGCCAATTAGATTAAATAATCGGCTCATGAAATACAATTGGCAATATAAAAATTGGGCAAATTTTGAATATGACTCATCTGTAATTGACCAAATAGTTATAAAATTTGCTTTAAAAACAGGCGAATTAAAAGGAATGATTGATACCCTGCCCGAAGATATCAAGCAAGAAACGATTATTCAATTTATGATTGATGAAGCAATTAAAACTTCTGAGATTGAAGGCGAATTTTATAGCCGTCAAGATGTAATGTCATCCATTAAAAATAAAATTGGGATTCATTCTTCTATTAGCCATATAAAAGATAAAAATGCACGTGGAATAGGTGAATTAATGGTCGATGTTCGTAATAACTTTAAAACTGAACTAACAGAAGATTTAGTAAAAGAATGGCATAAAATCTTATTCGAAAATTCTACTTCTATTAATGCAGGAAATTATAGAATCGGTGAAGAGCCAATGGTTATTGTTTCGGGAGCATATGGACGTGAAAAAATACATTATCAAGCTCCTCCTTCAGAATTAGTTTCAACAGAAATGCAAAAATTTGTCAATTGGTATAATGAAATCAAAGTTGAACCAATCGATATTAAAAATGCATTAATTAAAGCATCTATTGCACATTTATATTTTGAATCAATCCATCCGTTTGAAGATGGAAATGGACGAATTGGACGTGCTATTGCAGAAAAATGTTTAGCAGAAAGTTTTAATCGTCCGTTAATCATGAGTTTATCAAGTACGATTGAAAAGGATAAAAAGAATTATTACGAAGCATTGAAAGATGCTCAGCAAACATTAGAAATTACAGATTGGATTTTGTATTTTTCTACAACTATTCTTGATGCACAAATCCAAGCAAAGAAAATAACCAATTTTATTTTAAATAAAACGAAGTTTTTAGATCAAACAAAACCTCTTTTAAACGAACGTCAGCTAAAAGTCGTTATCAAAATGTTGGATCAAGGAGCAGAAGGATTTGAAGGCGGAATGTCAGCAAAGAAATATATTTCGATAACAAAAACATCAAAAGCTACGGCTACACGTGATTTACAAGATTTAGTTGAAAAAAAAGTATTGATTACTGAAGGTGCAGGACGTTCTGTTAGATATGAGTTGAATATTTAATTTCACCTATTCAATAAAACCATAAGAGGTGAAAAATAGATTACTAGATTTAAAACTCTAAATACCAATACTTAAAACTCAATTTAAAGAATAGAAATGTCCAGTTATTTCATTAAAAAACTGGACATTTTGTTTATATTTTAAAGTTTTAAAAATTCCTATGATATACTTGTTTAAAATGTATTTCATTGATAAGTAAAATTATTTGAGGATTTGGCAAATAAAGTATATTAAAATATACATATCGTTTATATTTCGTATTTTTGATTATTATAATATACATTTATGTTAGATTTTACAACAATAAAAGATGTGAAAAATTCAATTGGAGCATGGTGTAAAAAGATGCGAAAAGCAGAACACTTAACACAAAAAGAATTAGCTCTTTCACGCTTAACAATTGTTAAACTTGAAAACGGAGAGAATCCTACTATCGAAACTCTTTTGAAAGTATTACAATATTTTGACGAAATGAAATCGATCAATCAATTTGTTTCTGATAAAATTGAAAACTTAGATAACAATCAATCTATGTATTAATAATAAATTACGTAAAACTAAATTTATCTTATTAATTAAAATCTGAATTAGGAAAGATTAAATCCTTAGTGATTTAGAATTAGGAAGCTCTTCACTTTCTTTTGAAAAACAATAGTAATTATTAGCTAGTATATAAAATGGGTATCAAACGGGTATCAAAACAATGATAAAAAATGGTGATTTTAAAATGTAGTAAAAATGATAAACTATTAATAATCAGCATAATTAAATAAAAAAAGCACCTTTTAAAAGGTGCTTTTGTGGTCCCACTTGGGCTCGAACCAAGGACTTGCTGATTATGAGTCAGCTACTCTAACCAGCTGAGTTATAGGACCAGAGAATTAAGCAATAAAAAGGAAGCTATCACCTAATTCGTTTGCAATATTAAAGCTATTTTTTTGAACTTCAAAATTATTTTACATCTTCGCAAAGCTCTACCAATACGCCATTTGTTGTTTTAGGATGCAAAAAAACAATACGCTTATTATCTGCTCCTAATTTTGGCGTTTCATTGATAAAAGTAAACCCTTGATTTTTAAGACGCTCTATTTCGAGTTCGATATCATCTACTCCAAAAGCAATATGGTGAATTCCTTCGCGATTTTTTTCTAAATATTTTTCAATAGCACTATCATTTTTTTCAGAACCGACCAATTCGATCTTCGATTCGCCTACTTCAAAAAAAGAGGTTCTCACACCTTCCGACTCCACTGCTTCTTCTTTGTACGGTGCTTTTCCTAATAATTTTTCGAACAATTCATTCGATAATCCCAAATCTTTAACGGCAATCCCTAAATGTTCTATTTTCATGTGTGTTGTTTTGCGTAAAGATAAACTTTTCTAAAATTTTTTATTTAAAATTTAAAGAGTTTGTTGTAATATTGAACTATGAGTTTTTATGAAGATGGGAGTCAATATCTCCGCAAAGGTCAGTATAGAAAAGCGATTGATTATTTTACATTATCGATTAAGCGTCAAATAGAAGTGGCAAATTCATATTTCGGTCGTGGATTGAGCCAATATTATATGAAACAAAATACAGATGCAATCAAAGATTTTGATAAAGCAATTGAATTAGATGATAAAAATCCAAACTTCTATTTCTACAGAGGAATGGCAAATTTTAATCAATATAATCCAACAAAAGCAGCTGAGAATTTTGATAAAGTAATTGAGATTGATCCGGCAAGTTTTGTAGCTTATCATCAAAAAGGTTATGTATTGATGAATTTGAACAAATACGATGAGGCGATCGAATGTTTCAATAAAGCTTTAGAAATTAATCCAGATTACGAATCATGTTACCACAATCGTGCATTTTGTTACGATCAATTGCAACAATTGGATAAAGCAATCGAAGATTATTCGAAAGTAATTGAAATGAAACCACATTTCTTGTCGTATTACAACAGAGGAAATACTTATTTTGTATTGAATGATTTAGAAAATGCATTAAACGATTTTAATCAATCAATCGAGTTAAATCCAAATCATTTCTTATCATACTACAACAAAGGCGCAATCCTAGAAAAATTTGAGAAACAAGCCGAAGCTGTAGAGGAATACAAAAAAGCATTGCAGTTGAATCCTGAATTTTATTTAGCTGCCGAAAGATTAGCACAATTA
Organism: Empedobacter sp. UBA5036; assembly: GCF_002415215.1. Lineage (NCBI taxonomy): Bacteria > Pseudomonadati > Bacteroidota > Flavobacteriia > Flavobacteriales > Weeksellaceae > Empedobacter > Empedobacter sp. UBA5036. The sequence continues at coordinate 39,766 of NZ_DICC01000075.1, read as the reverse complement.
GAAAATCAACAATAAAACATAGAAATCGTTTCGAATTGGAACGATTTTTTTTTATGTCTTTTTATTTCTTATCGTAAATCAATGTTAGACCATGCGTTATGTTGTTACTTTGCCTTAAAATTAATCTAATATGCAAGTACAAATCGCCGTTTATGGTAAAAACAAAGAAATTGTAGACACGTTAGAACGCGTGATTAACAAAAATGAAAACTGGAAAGCATTTTGTACCTGCTCACAAGAAGAATTGAAAGGATACGTATCAACAAACAACGTCCAAATAATATTATACAGTAGTGGAATTGGTGCTTCGGAGGTAGAGAAAATGGAGGAATGGATAAGCACTTATTTCCCTACTATAAAGCAAATCCATCATTATGGTGGAGGAAGTGGTTTGTTGAAGTGCGAAATTGATGGTGCTTTGACTGGAATAAAACCTATTAGCAAAGCAAAAATCAATGTTATCCTTTAACATTTTAAGAAAAAAGAGCTTTTCACTTGTAGATGAAAAGCTCTTTTTTTACATATCTTTTATAATCCAATAGTCTCGGGAAATCCCAACATCATTGCGATTAACTTCTATTTCGTCGCAAAAATCTAAAAATAATTCGTCCAAAGTTTTATCAATTTTTGGCGTAGAACCGAACAATTTCGTTAGAATAGGATTGGTTTCGTGCTCTAATAGCTTCCCTGTAAACTGCTGAATGTTATTTTCTTTAATGCCAATAAATGTACTTGGCGCAAAAACCATCACCTCATCCGCATCAATCACCAAAAATGTTTTCGATTTTTTGATTAACTGAATCGATTTCTTTTTTTCTTCATCCGTTCCAACTTCTAGACTTTCTAAAAACAACTCGACGTTATCAAAAACTTCTTCCTTATCTTGAACAAATTCCATCTTATAAATTTTAGCAAAATTAAAGTTTTTTTTCTGATTGTTTACTTTTATTCATGTTTCCTATTTATCATTTCAATAGAAAAGTCTTCATCTATTTATGCAAAACTGAAATAAACTCAACTTGACATTATTGTCATTCTAAACCTGTCGAAGAATCTCAGATTATTCTAAACTACTTCAGTCATCTTCAACTCGATTCAAGATCACAACAAAAATATTTCCTTGAGAAAAATGTAGTTGAGTAAAAAAACTAATCTTCTTTCAATAGAATTTCGACTTCTAAATATTCGTGGTAATTTTTGACAAAATCATGGTCAAAATCAATGTCTTCTAAGCGCATTTGAATCCCTTTTTTATCAACATCAATATAATCTAAAATCGTTTGAACATTATAAATTTCAAGATTATGAAACGTCGGATACAACGTAATTTGCTTCAAGGTAAGTGCCATAATAAAACAATTGATTCCATTAAAATTAACCCCGATATCAGCGAAATTCTTATAAAAAGCAATCAAATTTGTTTTGAGCTGAAGATTATAATTAAAACTTCTCAACTTGAAATTTTTTAAGACCAATCGATTCGTCGTTTTCAAGACAATTTCTTCAGTAATCTGAAGGTTTTTACTCAATAATTCTAAAACTTGTTTATCCTCAACCAATTGATACAAAATATTCAAATATCGTTTAGCTTCATCAAATTCAAACAATTCTAAACTCACTAAAATCGATAAGAAAAGAAAACGTTGATTGGTAGGATACACAATTTCAATTTCTTTCAAATACTTTTGTGCTTCCTCAAATTTCAATTTATGAATATAATATTCGGCAATGTAGAAATTCGCTGCATACAAGTAATAATCTTCCTTTTTCGCTTCTAAAAGATATAAAATCGATTCTTCGTTGAAGTTTAAATTGCGCTGAACAACTCCTTTCAGAAAAAGTGCTTTTTTATCTTTTGGATATTCGTGAAGCAACTGATTTAATAAATCTTGCGCTTTAATTAATTGCTGAATCGGATTGTGAATAAACGAAAAACTTTTCCAAATGGGATATTGATTCTCATCCATTTCATCATCAAAAATCAAGAAAAAAATATCATTAAAAAGTCGATTGTAATCCACAGTATAAGTTTTAGTAGTACTAAAATTAAGCTATTTTTAGGTAAAATCCACGAACAAAATAAAAATCAGTTTTAAATAAACCCGTCAATTCGAGTGAAATTCTGTAAGAATTTTGTATCGAGAATAAGGTTTTAGAAGATAATATTCGTCTTAATTCTCGATAAAATTTTTCTTCATTCTTATACTGAGTTTATCAAAGTACTATTTCGAAAAATCACTCGAATTGACTAATTTTAGAACAAAACACACGACAAAATTATGCTTAAAACTGTTGTCGTTTTATTTTACCACTTTCCGTTCGAGGAAATGTAGGAATAAAAACAATCTCTTTTGGAACTTGGTATTTGGTTAAATCTGCTGAAGAAAAATCTAAACTCCTCTCCTCTCCTTCTACCACTAAAATTAATTTCTGACCTAATAATTCATCTGCTTTTGAGGTAATATAAAAATCAGAATGAATAAACGATTTCAGCTTATTTTCTATTTGTTCTGGAAATAATTTTATTCCACCCGAATTAATCACATTATCCGCTCTACCAATCCAGTTAAATTTTCGTGTATCAATCAATTCAACCACATCATTCGTTACAACTTGCAATCCATCATAAGGCGTATCAATCACCAAACAACCTCGCTCATCTTGTGAAATCTTTACCTCATCAAACGCTTCAAAAACTTGTTCTGCATTAGGATATTTTTGATTCGCAACTTGTTTAAACGCAATATGTGTAATCGTCTCCGTCATTGCATACGTTTCGTAGACTTCGTTCTCAAAAGCAAACAATTCTTGTTTCACTTTCTCCGAAAGAGGCGCTCCTCCGATAATTAACTTCTGACATCTTGAAACAAAATCTAACGAATTTTCAACTTGCATAGGCGTTAACGCAACAAAATCAATCGAGGTAAAATTTTGCGAAATTCCACTATTAATTTCATTCAAAGAAATATGAGAAGTTGGTTGCATACAAATCAATTTCAATCCGATTTCTACTGCACGAACCAACATCAATTTTCCAGCAATATAAGTAACAGGCATCACCAATAAAGCCGAATTTCCTTTCTCTAAATGCAAATGTTTTCCCGTCATATTCGCACTTTTTCGCATATTCTCTTTGGTCAAAATAATCTCTTTCGGAGTTCCAGTAGACCCCGAAGTATGCGCAATCATCACCTCAGAATCAGAAAACCATTCAACCAAAAAATCTTTTATGGATTGTTCAAATTCGTTGGTAACTTCAATAGCGTTGACATCATAGTTAGGTTGAGAAAAATCTAAATACAACATTCTATTTATGATAACTTACACCTGCATTAATTTCGATATCCAACACATTATTCGCTGGCGGAATGGGACAATTGTAATGTTTGCTATATGCACAATATGGATTATACACTTGATTAAAATCCAACGTAATTTCATTGGCTGTTGTACCTAAATCCTTTGTACTCAAATCCAAATAACGTCCACCTCCATAAGACGTCACGCCGTTTGTTTCGTCCATAAAAGGTAAAAACAAACTGTCTGCATATTTCTCCATAATTGGTGAAGATTGATAAACCGTCAGCGTTTGTTCAACATTATCCAACATGAACGTTACCGTTCCGTATTCTTTGTAATTTTTGATTTTTTTCGCAGAAGTAGGAAACGGAATCACCTTTCCATCTTTGATTGGCGTAAATTTCGCTTTCACTATATATTTTTCGCTGATCGGAAAAAATGTAATGCCTTTGAAATTCGTTTTTTCTTCGTCTACCAATGGCGTCGTTTTAAGATCAGTATAAAAAGTCGCCAATTCGGTTTGATATTTTTGAATTGCAACTAAATCAATTGTTTTTTTTGTCGTTTGACAACTCATTAAAACGATTGTTGCAAAAAATGCGATAATTACTTTATTCATGCTAATTTGTTTCGAAATAAATATTCTCCTCTTAATTCTAATCGACTTGGGAAATTGTTTGTAAACAAACCTCCTGTGCCCAATCCTTGTGGCATTTCTGGATATAAAATCGCTGTCCATTGTGCAATAGCATTTAAGCCTATATTACTTTCCAATGCTGATGTTATCCAAAACGGAATTTCGTATGTATCTGCTGCATTAATCCATTCCAACGAACCTCTAATTCCCCCAACCAAACTTGGTTTTAGAATAATATATTGCGGTTTGATTTTTTCTAATAAGTTGAATTTATCTTCTTGATGAACAATTCCGATTAACTCTTCGTCCAATGCGATTGGTGTTGGTGTAGCAGCGCATAACTCTGCCATCAACTCTACTTGTCCAGCTTTGATAGGTTGTTCAATCGAATGTATTTTTAAATCAGCCAATTGTTGCAACACCACTTTTGCTTCCTCAAACGTAAAACCTCCGTTCGCGTCTACTCTTAATTCTAATTGATCTGCAGAAAAATCTTGTCTTAATTGTTGAATAATCTTATGCTCATTTTCCCAATCAACACCGATTTTCAACTTGATACAGTTGAAACCAATCGCTAATTTTTCTTTGATTTGTTCGCGCATAAAATCAATCGAACCCATCCAAATTAAACCATTAGTTTGAATTCCGACATCACCAGATGAGAACGATGATTCATACAAATTAGGATTATAACAATCATCGTAATGATCATTGTATCGATTGGCTGACATACTTTGAAACGCTTGCTCCAATCCAAATTGAATCGAAGGCCATTCTCTCAATTGACTCCATAATGTTTCAATTCCTAAATCAATATTCTCGCATGCCCAATGTAATTTTTCTTCATATTCAGGTCGATCATCAAAACTCAACCCTTGGAATAAACCACATTCTCCTACATATTTTTTTCCTTCTTCTATGGTTAATAAATAAGTCAGTTTTTCGGTCAACACTCCGCGTGAAGTACCACTTGCTTGTTTAAAAATCAATTTGTACGGTTCAAAACTTGCTTTCATTCCTCAAAATTAATCAATGTTCAAGAATTTCTCAAATGAAACAGAAGTTCTTTTTAAATTAAACTTTTTCATATAAACTTAACTCATTCAGTGTTTTATTCGAAATATTTTGTAATTTTAATTAATTATTTAACCATAATCAATTACTATGAAACGAAATCAACATATTGTTCTTTTGTCAAAAGATCATCATTTTGGTTTACTGTGCAGTTGGAAAATACAACAAGGTTTAAATAAAAACATTGAACCAGAACGCATGGCAACTTATGTCGATTACTTTTGGAAAAGTCATCTAAAAGAACATTTCAAAGAAGAAGAACAAATTATCTTTCCTTTTTCGGACGAACAACACAATACACAAATTAAGGCAGAACATATCGAAATCGAACGTTTAATTGAATTAATTGCCAAACAACCTGACACAAATTTATTAAGTGATTTTGCAACAAAACTTCATGATCATATCCGATTTGAAGAACGTGCATGGTTTCCATTTTTGGACGAATATATCAATGAAGACGATTTTGCTGCTATTGGATTAAAATTAGAGGAATCACATCAAAAAGTTGAAGACGATTACAACGACGAGTTCTGGAAATAAACCTTCCTTTTAAAACATGATATAAATTATAGTTTTAATAAAACACTTTTTACTCTTTTATTAAATATATAGCGTATATTTGTAGTGTAAAAAAAGATTAAGGAATGTTATCAAAAACTTGTGAATACGCAATTAGGGCGTTGACTTTTATAGCTCAACAAACAAAAGACGGCAACAAGATCAGCATCAAGGATGTTGCAAAAGGAATTGATTCGCCTGAATATTTTATTGCGAAAATTTTACAAGAAATGACCAGAAAAGATTTATTGCAATCGACAAAAGGACCAACAGGCGGTTTTCATTTAAATGAAACCAATTTGAATAATTCATTGGCGAATATTGTAAAAGAATTTGACGGAGATAAAATTTTTAACGGTTGTGCATTAGGTTTAAAACAATGCTCGGAAACAAGTCCTTGTCCATTACACGATCAATTTAAAGGAATAAGAAACAATTTAAAACAATTATTAGAATCGACAACTATTCGAGATTTAGTTGAAAAATTGGAAACAAAAAATGTTTTTTTAAGACTGAATTTTGAATAAAAAAATTTAATTTTAAATCGGATAAATAAGTCTTTTATAAATTTAAAACCGAACTAATGAAAATAAAACATCCTTTTATATTTGCGCTTCTTTTCTTATGGATAGGAATTTTTATCAGCATAAGTTTTATTGAAACGCCTTTAAAATTTCAAGTCACTGGAATGACTTTACCGATTGCATTAGAATTAGGAAAAATCACATTTGGAATTTCAACAATTATTCAATTTGTACTTTTAGGAATTATCCTTCTCCTATTTTTTATCAACCGAAAAGAAATCAACTATCCAATGAAAATTTGTGTCATTATTCTAACGATTATTTTATGTCTTGAAAAATTTTGGATGTTACCTGTTTTGGATGCTCGAGCAGACATTTTAATGACAGGAAAAGGCTTACCTCCTACTCCTTTACACGACTATTTCATTTATGCAGAAAGTTTAAAATTGCTAATGTTAATTGTCTTTTGTGTCACATTAATTACAAAAAAAAATGAGCAAAGATTCTATTGAAAAAATGTCAGGACATTGGGTTTTGGCTAAAGTCGGAAAAAAAGTATTACGCCCTGGAGGGAAACAAATGACCGATAAAATGATCAAATTATTGGATATTAATTCAACGGATCATGTGGTAGAATTTGCGCCAGGATTAGGTTATACAGCAAATATTACACTTCAAAAAAATCCGAAAACCTATATAGGTATTGATTTAGAAGAAGCTATTGTAAAAGACTTAAATCTTAAATTCGGAAATGAGAAAACAACGTTCAAATTAGCTAACGCAGCTCAGACGGAATTGGACAATGAAAGTCAGACAAAAGTTTATGGAGAAGCTATGTTGACAATGCATGCTGATCACCGAAAAAGTGAAATCATACAAGAAGCCTTTCGTATTTTAAAAAATCAAGGCATCTATGCCATTCATGAGTTAGCATTAAAACCAGATCTGATTTCAGAAGAAATCAAAAAAGAGATTCAACGAGAATTGGCTGAAACCATGAAAGTAAATGCACGACCATTAACCATAGAAGAATGGAAAAATAGGTTAATAAATGAAGGATTTGAAATTATCACAATAGAAACTGCAGAAATGCACTTACTAGAACCGTCTCGATTAATCGACGATGAAGGATTTAATGGTTTCATGACTATTGTCAAAAACATTGCAACTCAACCTGAAATTAGAGAGCGTGTAATTAAAATGAAAAAAATATTTAAAAAATACGAAGAGCATCTTTGCGCTACAGTAATTATGGCTAAAAAAACAACTTAACAGATCAAGCACATGAAAAAATTTGTAATCCCTTTTGCAATGGTTTGTTTAGCTTTCGGAATGACAGCTTGTAAACAAACAACAAAATCTACTCAAACTACTGACACTGAAACAATCGCTATTTCGAATGAGGCAGCTGAAGAAGCAAAATTAACTTCTCCACCATTAGTTCCTGAACCAATCGGAGATAGAGCGGCTAAAAAATTAATTGTCCGTTTAGAAACAATCGAAAAAACAGGAGAATTAGCAGATGGTACGCAATATAATTTTTGGACTTTCGGAGGTACAGTTCCTGGTAGTTTTATTCGAGCACGAATTGGGGATGAGATTGAATTTCACCTAAAAAATAATGAAAACAGTGTATTTCCACACAATATTGACCTTCACGCAGTGAATGGTCCTGGAGGTGGAGCTGAAGCATCATTTGTTGCACCAGGTAAAGAAGCTGTATTCAATTTTAAAGCATTAAATCCTGGTTTATATGTTTACCACTGTGCTACTGCTCCAGTTGGAATGCATATCGCAAACGGGATGTATGGTTTAATCCTTATCGAACCAGAAGGTGGTTTACCAAAAGTTGACAAAGAATTCTACATTATGCAAGGAGATTTCTATGTAAAAGGAAACTTTGGCGACAAAGGAATGCAAGAATTTGACATGAATAAAGCTATTGCTGAAACACCTGATTATGTTGTATTCAACGGAAATACTGGAGGATTATTAGGCGACAATGAATTGCAAGCTAATGTTGGCGAAACCGTTCGTTTCTTTGTTGGAAATGGAGGTCCTAACTTAACTTCATCTTTCCACTTAATTGGAGAAATTTTCGATCGCGTATATCCTGAAGGTGGAAGTTTAGTAAACGAAAATGTTCAAACAACACTTATTCCTGCTGGTGGAGCTGCTATTGTAGAGTTCAAAGCTACTGTTCCAGGTGAATATGTAATTGTGGATCATGCTATTTTCAGAGCATTTAATAAAGGTGCTTTAGGAAAAATAAAAGTCAATGGAAATGACAATCCAAAAGTATTTAAGTCAAATAAATAATTAATCTCAGTTCAATTAATATGTACCGTTTAATCGTTATATTAACCGTATTTATTTCACTTTTATCTTGTTCTAAAACGACAACAACAGAACAAAAAAATGAAACCACCACTTTAGCTTTTATCCAAGATGATAAAAAAATGGTGAAAGTTGATGGTGGTTTCTATAAACCGTTTGTTGGAAATCAAGATAGTTTAGTTGAAGTGCAATCGTTTTATATCGATGAAACGGCTGTCACAAATCGCGAGTATATCAAATTTCTAAAGGCAAATCCGCAATGGACAAAAGACCAAGTAAAACGAATTTATGCCGATAGTACTTATTTGAAACATTGGACATCCAATTATGAGATTCCAAAAGGAGTAAGCTTAGATGCGCCTGTCACAAATGTTTCGTGGTTTGCTGCAAAAGCTTATGCCAAAAGTGTAGGAAAACGTTTACCAACAATCGATGAATGGGAATATACTGCACGTGCAGACGAACAAATGAAAGACGCAACAGAAGATCCGGCTTTTACCCAACGTATTCTTCAATTGTATCAAAACAAAATGAGTTATACGAAACCTGTCAAACAGTTTTCACCAAATGCTTGGGGTGTTTATGACCTTTATGGTTTAATTTGGGAATGGACAGATGATTTTAATTCGGTTATGCTTTCTGGTGAATCTAGAAAAGACAATACCGTAAATGAAACGCTTTTTTGTGCTGGTGCTTCGGTTACCTCATCAGATTTGAAAAATTATGCTGCCTTTATTCGTTTCGCTTTAAGAGGTAGTATTGAAGCTAATTACACGGTCAACAATTTAGGATTCCGTTGTGCAAAAGATATTAATTAACCTATAAAATAGAATAAGATGAAAAAAATTCTATTCCTTATGCTTCCACTAATTGTGTTGTTTTCTTGTCAATCAAAAACGGAAACAACCGTAACTGATTCTGAATCGATTTTCAATTTGCAATCCGAATGGCAAACACAAAATGGAAATGAAATCAAATTGGAAGAATTAAAAGGAAAAGTTTTGACTGTAGTGATGATTTATACTTCATGCAAAACGGCTTGTCCGCGATTGACATTGGACATGAAAGACATCGCAACAAAAGTCAATTACAAAGGAAAAGACTTGACTTATGTTTTGGTTTCTATTGATCCTAAAACAGATACACCAGAAAAAATGACCGATTTTCTAAAAAATAATAAAATAGATAATAAACAATGGTTATTTTTGAGAAGCTCTGAAGATAATACACGTGAATTTGCAAATAGCTTGGCAATGAAATACAAACAAATTTCTCCAATCGATTTCTCTCATTCAAACATTATCAGCGTTTTTTCGAAAGAAGGTATTTTAGTTCACCAAAAAGAAGGCTTAGCTATTGACATTGATGAAACGGTGGATGCTATAAAAAAACAACTAAATTAAGAACAATAAAAAATTACGAAATGAAAAAATTAACTTTTATGATGGCCGCTCTTGTTGCGGTGTCGTTCTATTCTTGCAACAAAGCAGAAGACAAAAAATCGACAGATAGCGAAATTGATTATTCAACTGTTGATGTTGGAAAACCAGCTGAAGCACCTCAAGCAGCAGAATTAACAAGTGCTGAAAAAGGAAAAAACTTAGTTGAAAAAGCAGACTGTTTATCTTGTCACACAGTTGACACAAAATTGATTGGACCATCTTATCAAGATGTTGCAGCAAAATATACAGAAGCTGATCGTGATATGTTGGCATCAAAAATTATTGAAGGAGGAAAAGGAAATTGGGGCGATATTCCAATGACACCTCACTCTACAGTAACAAAAGATGAAGCTGGTCAAATGATCGATTATGTTTTATCATTGAAAAAATAATCCCTATAACTCCCCGACATAGGTTGGGGAGTTTTTCAAAAAAATTTAAATTAATAAAGGATATAAAAGTATTTTATTATGAACACTAGAACAGACTTAATAGGAGAAATGGTTGCAGAAGATTTTAGAACTGCTGCAGTTTTCAAAAAATATGGAATTGATTTTTGTTGCCGTGGAGGAAGAACAATCGAAGATGCGTGTAAAGACAAAACTGTCGATGCCGAAACGATTTACAACGAATTAGAAAATATTCCAAATCAATCGAATAATAACATCGATTTCAAATCTTGGCCATTGGATTTATTGGTAGAATATGTGGAAAAAACTCACCATGCTTATGTGGAAGAAAAAATACCTGTTTTACTCGCTTTCTTAGACAAATTATGCAAAGTTCATGGTGAAAGACATCCAGTACTTTATGAAATAAACGCTTTATTTAATCAAACAGCTCAAGATTTGAGTGCTCATTTAAAAAAAGAAGAATTAATTCTTTTTCCATTTATCAAAAAAATGACTCATGCAAAGAAAAGAGGAATAGAATTAGAAGTTCCTCATTTTGGTACAGTTGAAAATCCAGTTCACATGATGGAACATGAACATACCGCAGAAGGTGATCGTTTTGCAAGGATTGCAGAACTTACCAATCATTACACTCCACCAGCAGATGCGTGTAACACTTATCGCGTGACCTATGCAATGTTAGAAGAATTCGAGAATGATTTGCATACTCATATTCACATCGAAAACAACATTCTATTTCCAAAATCTATTCAATTAGAAAAAGAACTTAAATAAGTTTATTCACTCCCAATAATCCCCTTATTGGGAGTTTTTGATTCTTTAATTCATTATTATTTAAGATATTTTCACTTATAGTTTTGTAACTTTTTGATGATTGATTCGTCTTATTTGTAAACAACCCTATAAATGAAAAAATATTTTCTTCCAATTATTTGTATTGCATCTGTTCATACTTTTGCTCAACAAGAAATAAAAGGAACTTTTCAATATACCAATCAAGCTCCAATAGCGTTAGCAGATGTAATCATTTTTCAAGGCGAAAAAATTATAGATGAAATTTCTACTGACAAAAATGGGCACTTTACGGTTATTTTAGAAGAAGGAACTTATACGTATAGAATTGAAGAAGCTGGAATTTTACTTCATTCATCCTCTCTCACGATTATGAATCATACGGATTTAGGAATTATTTTAGTTCCTAAAACTGAAAATGTAACCTTAACGGAAGCTGTTGTTACAGGTCAAAAAAAATTAGTTGAAAAGAAAGTAGACCGATTAATTTTCAATGTCGATCAAGCAGAAGGTGCAAAAGGTGGAAATGCCTTAGATGCATTGAAACTTGCGCCACGTATAAAGGTGGAAGAAGCGACAGATGCTATTTCGATTATAGGAAAAGGTTCAGTAAGCGTCATGATTAATGACCGATTAATGCAAATGAGCAGTGAACAATTGTCAAATTATCTAAAAACCATTCGAACAGAAGATATTGAAAAAATTGAAGTCATTACAAATCCTCCAGCCAAATACGATGCGACAGGAAACAGTGGAATCATCAATATTGTATTGAAAAATGCAAAACAAGAAAGTTTGAATGGTTCTATTTCGACTTCATACAACCAGCAAAAATACGGTGGATTCAATTTGAACGGGAATATCAATTACCGCAAAGGAAAATGGACATTAACCTCTAATATTTATAGTGGTAAAGGAAATTGGTATGGTAAAAGTAAAAACACAACTTTATATCCAGATCAAAAATGGACTTCGGACGGAATTAATAAAAATGAGAACAATTATTATGGTGGTCGAATTGGTATTGATTATCAAATCAATGACAACTTAATTACAGGTTTCAATTTAGATATTTCAGATGGTAAAGGAGAAAGTAAAGGAAATTCAGTCATTGATATTTTCGATTTAGTGAACAACAAAACAAATCGTTATATGACGACGAATTGGGATGGTGGAAAATGGAATTGGAATTATTTGGGATTAAATTACCATATCATCAAAAAATTCAAAACAGAAGGTAAAAAGTTGACCTTCGATTTTGATTATTCGAATAACGGAAACGATAGCAATAACAAAAATATTAGCAATGAATTTGATCCGAATTGGGCTGAAATTCCTGGTAAATACGAAAATAATTATAGCTTAAATGACGGCTCTTCAAACCGATTCAATGCAAGTATCGATATGGAGCATGCTGTTAATTCGTGGAAAATGAATTACGGGATACGTTTACGTTGGGCAACAGATGAAGCGGAAAATCAACGATTTTTAAAACTTAACCCGAATAATGATTTCCATGAAGATACCGATTTTGCAAGCAAATACAATTACAAAGAGAATGTCTACGCATTGTATTATTCGGTAGAAAAACAATTGAGTGAAAAGCTGACAGGAAAAGTTGGGTTACGCTATGAGCATGCACAAGTGAAAAGCATTATGGAAGATCCGAAAAATAATTACGAAAAAACTTATGACGGCTTATATCCTACCGCTTATTTGATGTATCAATCATCGGAAAATCATTCGTTTACATTAAACTATAGTCGTCGTGTAGATCGTCCATTTATTTGGTATTTAAATCCAAGAAGAACGAAACAAAATGAGTATAATTATTCAGAAGGAAATCCAAATTTGACGCCTTCTAATTCGAATAATTTCGAGTTAGAGCATGCGTATAAAGATTTATTGGTAACAAGTTTGTATTACCGCAATGCGAATGATCTTTTTGAACAAGTAAGCATCATGGATCCTGATACCAAGATTACACTTTCTAAGCCTTATAATATTGGAAAAACATATAGTATTGGTTTAAGTGAAAACATCAACGTAAAACCTTATAAATGGTGGAAAGTAAATGCTTCGGCAGATGTTTTCTATCGTAAAACAACCAGTAAAATTCCTGAAATGAATTATACATTAGACGGAATGAATGGGGAATTTAGAATTACAAATAATTTAGATTTAAATAAAAAGAAAACACTTTTTGCTAATTACACTTATTCATATTATACAAAAAGTACAGATGGATTAGACAAATTTGGAGATTTTATGCGTCATAACATTGGTATGAGAGCAATGGTATTTAAAAAGAAATTACAACTTTCGGCAAATATCTCTAACCTTTTCGAAAATAAAAATGGAACTTACACAAGTACGTCTAACAACGTAACAAATATGGGAGTTAATCAAGCTTTCAGAATGTATCGTATTGGAATTAGTTACAATTTCGGAAAACAATTTAATATAGAACGCTCAAAATCTAACCAAGAACAAAGCGGCGGAGGCGGTGGAGGAAATGGTTAAAATTTATTCCTGAATGAATAGAACCTGAACAAATCTGTTCAGGTTTTATTTTTTTATAATGATTATTGATCCAATTCTATCAATAGTTTTTTTAATTTGGATATACTTGTAATATATCTTGATATAAAGATATATTTAAAACCAATAAGAAAATTATTCAAACAGAAAATATACCAATTGCAAATGGACACTACTCACAATGTATAGAATAATGGAATTCTATTTCTGGTCAATTACCAATAGATTGCGAAACCAAAAAAATTCTGTTAACAATTTTAGAGCAAACTAACTTAGTTTTTAAAAATATCGAAACGATATTACATGAAGCTAATAGCGATAAAAACCATGTATTTCTGGTGGAAATGTCAATTTAAACACTTTACCTTTTTAGAAATTGTTGTATAAATAATAAACCCCTAAAACATAAATTTCAGGGGTTTTGTATTGCAATACTATTCTGTTAAATCGAATAATTACGATGTCCAAAGATCGAACTCCCAATGCGAACCATTGTACTGCCTTCTTCTATCGCGATTTGATAATCTCCTGACATTCCCATTGATAAAATAGAAATGTTTTGATAAATAGATTTCAATGAATCAAAGTTAGATTTTAAAGAACGGAATTCTTCATGAATCTGACTTTCATCTTCCGTAAACGTTGCCATTCCCATCAATCCAACTACGCGAACATTTGGTAAATGCTGAATTTCTTCTTGCATTATCTGTTGAATTTCTTCTTCATCCAAGCCAAATTTTGTTTCTTCATCTGCTATAAATTGTTGCAACAACACATCAATTACGCGATTATTTTTTTCGGCTTGTTTGTGAATTTCTTTCAACAATTTTAAACTATCAACTCCATGTATCAAATGCACAAAAGGCGCCATATACTTCACTTTATTGGTTTGCACATGACCAATCATATGCCAACGTATATCCTTTGGAAGAACTTCGTATTTATCGCACATTTCTTGAATCTTGTTTTCACCAAAATCTCGCATTCCAGCCGCATAAGCTTCTTGCAAATCCTCCACAGGTTTTGTCTTAGAAACCGCTACCAATGTCACATGAGCAGGAATTGTAGCTTCGATTGTTTTTAAATTTTCTTGAATACTCATTTTTTATTCTTTCAAATCAAATACAGCAAAACCGCTTAATGGTTTTGGTTCGATATATGTACTTTTTGGTGGCATTTTAAGCCCTAAATCCGCAATCAATTGCAAATCCTTCACATCCACTGGATAAAAAGCAAAAGCTGCAATATAATCGTGATGATCAACTTTATTTTTAAGCGCTTCTACTCCTTCTCTATTGCGCGTACCACATTCGTAATGAATGCGTTTATCCTTTTTAGAATCTTGAATATTTAGAATTGGTTTCATCACATTTTCTTCGAAAATATAAGTATCCAATTCGCTTAAACCTTCGGTTGTCAATAAATTATTTTTGACATATAAACTATAATATTGACCATCTAAATACATCACAATATGATGTTTTTTGGTTGGCACAACTAATTCATCACCTTTCGGAATAATTTCAAAATCAGCTTCTAAAGCAGTTAAAAACGCTTCTGGAGTTAAGCCGTTTAAATCTTTAATTAATCGATTATAATCATTGATAATCAAATCTTCATTCGAAACTAAAAGTGCTAACGTATAATTAAAAGCTTCATCACCATAGACTTCATCTTTCGAATTTTCAACCGCAAATTTTGTGTATCGCTCCGAACTTTCCATACGATGATGTCCATCTGCAATATACAATTCGTCTAATTTTTCGATTGAATCTTTTAATTGTTTTAAATTTAAACGATTATCAACTCTCCACAACAAATGTTGCGTTCCGTTTTCTTCTTCTATTTTCAGAATCGGCTTGCGTTTCATTTCCGTATCAATCAACAAATCTACACGTTGAGCAGGTTTATAGGTCAACAAAACAGGTTCCGCATGGAAATGAGATTCTTTCAAATAATCAGCAAATAATTCCACACGACGCTCCAAAGTTTCTTCGTGCTTTTTTATTTTATTTTGACGATAATCATCAATATTCACCAAGCCTAAAAGTCCTTTTGTTTCGCGTCCATCAGGCTGTATGACTTGATAAATATAAAAAGACGACTTGTCTTGCGTTAATATTTTTTTCGAAATAAAATCCTCAAAATTCTCACGAACTTTTCTGAATTTCTCTTTCGGATCTTGAATCGTTTCGTCCCAAGTTGGCAAAATAATATGCAAAAAAGAGTTTTCTCTGTTATTGATATAATAATCCAATTCTTCTTTCGAATATTGATTAACGGCAAGCGTCACAAATTCTTGAGAAGTTTCTTCTGTAGGTCGAATTCCTTTGAATGGTTTAAATTGAGGCATTTTGAATAGTTTTAGATAGAATGAAACTCAAAATTATTTTCCGTAAATCTCAACGATTTGCGAAGCTAATTCAGTTCCAATTCTGTCCTGCGCTTCATTCGTAGAACCTGCAATATGAGGAGATAATGACAAAGATTCGTTCATCAACAAGCCCATTTCTGGTGTTGGCTCATTCTCAAAAACATCTAAGGCTGCTCCAGCAACTTTTCCGTCTTCAATTGCATCAACCAAAGCACGCTCGTCAACTACTCCACCACGAGCCGTATTAATTACAATCACGCCATCTTTCATTTTTGCAAATTCTTTTTCACCCAAAATATATCCATCTTGTGCTGGAACATGCAGCGAAATGAAATCTGCTTTTGTAATGACTTCATCAAAATCAACAGAAGTGATGGTAAACGTTAATTTTTGACCATCAAAAAATTCTAATTCAATGTCACGTGTTGCTGGGAATTTATCATACACTAAAATATTCATTCCTAAACCAATCGCTTCACGAATCACTTCTACACCGATACGGCCAAAACCGATTACACCCATTGTTTTTCCTCTCAATTCGATTGCTTTTGCGTAAGCTTTTTTCAATCCATTGAAGTTAGAATCTCCTTCTAAAGGCATATTACGATTGGCTTGGTGTAAATTACGAACGATAGAAAACAAATGCGCAATTACAAATTCTGCTACAGATTGAGAAGAAGATGCTGGCGTATTAATCACCTGAATTCCTTTTTCGCGTGCATAAGCAACATCGATATTGTCCATACCAACTCCTCCACGACCGATAATTTTAAGATTTGTCGCATCAATCAAAGGTTGACGAACTTTAGTCGCAGAACGCACTAAAAGTACTTCAACTCCATTTTCGTTGATATAATTTTCTAATTGTTCTTGTGCTACGTGAGCAGTTATTACTTCGAAACCTTTTGCTTCTAAAGCTTCTATTCCTGCCTTAGAAATTCCATCGTTTGCTAATATTTTCATGTTATTATTATAGAATTAAGATGTGAGATTTTAGATGTTAGATAATATATTTCTCAATACTAATATCTAGCATCTAATGTCTGCTGATTAACCAAATTTTTGTTCAAATTGTTTCATTACTTCTACCAAAACTTGAACAGATTCTAATGGTAAAGCATTGTACATAGACGCACGGTATCCACCAACATCACGGTGACCAGCCAAAGAAACAACTCCAGCTTCTTTTAACATTGCATCAAAATCAGCTTTGAAATCTTCGTTATTTAAGACAAAAGTGGCATTCATTTGAGAACGATCTTCTGTTGCAGCAGTTCCTGTAAATAATCCGTTACGATCAATTTCAGCATACATTGCATCTGCTTTTGCAGTATTAATTTTTGCAATCGCTTCTACTCCACCTTGCTCTTTTAACCATTGTAAATTTAACATGACACCGTAAATTGCAATTACTGGCCACGTATTAAACGATGATTCTTTTTTGATATGTGTTTCGTAGTTTAAATAATCGGGAATATTACGTCCCGTTTTACCTAATAAATCTTTTTGAACGATTGCAACAGCAGAACCTGCAGGTCCCATATTTTTTTGGGCTCCAGCATAGATTACACCAAATTTAGAAACATCAATTGTGCGAGATAAAATATCCGAAGACATATCACAAACTATTGGAACTGGAGAATTTGGAAACTCTTTCATTTGTGTTCCAAAAATGGTATTATTTGATGTGCAGTGGAAATAATCAACATCTGAAGGAACAGTATATCCTTTTGGAATATAACTATAATTTTGATCTTTTGAAGAAGCAATAACTTCGATTTCTCCGAAACGCTTCGCTTCTTTGATAGCATTTTCTGCCCATTTTCCTGTTTGTGTATAAGCTGCTTTTCCGCCTTCTTTCAATAAATTGTAAGCTACAGTAGGAAATTGCAATGAAGCTCCACCTTGCATAAAAACTACGTCATGTGTTTCTGGAACATTCATCAATTCTTTTACCAACGCTCTTGCTGTATCAATTACTTCTACCGCATCTTTGCGACGGTGAGAAATTTCTAAGATTGATGTTCCTGAATTGTTGAAATCTAAACAAGCTTGAGCCATTTTGTCGAAAACAACTTGTGGTAAAATGCATGGTCCTGCACTAAAATTGTGAATTTTCATAATTAAAATTGTTGTGTGTTTGTGTGTCTAATTTGTAAACAAATATAGTAAATCAAATATGGAAAAAAGTGAATAATTACTTAACTTTTGAACAGAATACAAACAAAAAACCCTAAACTAATTCAGTTTAGGGTTTTTCTATTATTTGATTGAATATTTATTTTAGTATTGAACAAAATCAACATTCAATTCTTCTGCTTTGCGTTTGTAATATCCGTCAGCTAATTTATCTTTAATCTCAGCAAATGAGTTTAACGTATATTCGATGTGTTCGTCTTCGTGAGCAGCAGTTGGAATAATACGGAAAATAATCATTCCTTTTGGAATAACTGGATAAACTACTACAGAAACGAAAATACCATATTCTTCGCGCATTTCTTTTGCCAATACAGTCGCTTCGATAGGAGAACCATTCAATACGATTGGCGTAACACATGTGTTAGAACCTCCAATATCAAATCCTCTTTCTTCTAATCCTTTCTGAATTTTTTCTACATTGTGCCATAACTTATCTTTAAGCTCTGGTTGAGAACGTAATAACTCAAGACGTTTTAAACCTCCGATTACCATTGGCATTGTCAATGATTTAGCAAAAATTTGAGAACGTAAGTTATATTTTAAAATACGAATAATATCTTTGTTACCTGCAATAAATGCTCCGAAACCTGCCATAGATTTTGCAAAAGTTGAGAAATAGATATCAATCTTATCTTGACAACCTTGCTCCTCTCCGGCTCCAGCTCCAGTTTTACCTAATGTACCAAAACCGTGTGCATCGTCTACTAATAAACGGAATTTGTATTCATCTTTGTAAGCAGCAATCTCTTTCAAAATACCTTGCTTACCAGTCATTCCAAAAACACCTTCTGTAATCACTAGAATTCCGCCTCCTTGTTTATCAGCTAATTTACGAGCACGAGCAATTGTTTTTTCAAAACTTTCGATGTTGTTGTGTTGGTAAATAAAACGTTTACCAAAGTGTAAACGAACTCCATCAACAATACAAGCATGACATTCAGCATCATAAACGATTACATCATTTTTAGATACTAAAGCATCAATTGTAGATACCATACCTTGGTACCCGAAATTCATTAAATAAGCAGATTCTTTTTGAACGAAATCAGCCAATTCTTGCTCTAATTGAGCGTGATAATCTGTTTGACCAGACATTGCACGAGCTCCCATTGGATAAGCCATACCATATTGTGCCGCAGCATCAGCATCTGCTTTACGAACTTCTGGGTGATTAGCTAAACCTAAGTAGTTATTGATTGACCAAGTAATTACTTTTTTACCTTGGAATTCCATTACGGGTCCAATTTCTCCTTTTAACTGTGGAAAAACATAATAACCTTCACCATAATCAGCGAATTGACCTAATGGTCCAGGGTTCTGTTTTAAACGTTCAAAAATGTCCATTTTATTATAGTTTAATTTTTTATTAATTGAAAAAAAGTAGAAAGTGAATGAACACTACCTACTTTAAATATTTAATTTTTACAAATATACGTATTATTTGATTCTTTCGACTGTTGCTCGAGCTTCTAAGCCATTGAGTCTACTATTTGTAAAGCCTTGCTCTGCCATCCAATCATCACTAAAAACTTTTGTCATATAGCGAGATCCGTGGTCTGGATACAAAATTACAACTAAAGAATTTTCGTCAAATTCTCCAGCTTCAGCCAATTGTTTATATGCTTGTGTTGCAGCACCAGAAGTATATCCTGCCATAATTCCTTCTTTCAAAGCAATTTCTCTTGTACGATAAGCAGCTTCTTCGTCTGTCACTTTGATAAAAGAATCAACCATTTCAAAATCTAAAGCTCCAGGAACTAAATTTTTTCCCATTCCTTCGATTCTGTAAGGATAGATATCATTCTGATCAATTTTTCCAGTTTCGTGATAACCTTTCAAAATTGATCCATAAGCATCAACTCCGATGATTTTCACATCTGGGTTTTGCTCTTTTATATAACGTGCACTACCTGTCAAAGTTCCTCCTGTACCTGTACAACCGATTAGGTGAGTAATTTTACCCTCTGTTTTATTCCAGATTTCAGGACCTGTTGTTAAATAGTGAGCTTCTGTATTCCCTTGATTAAAATATTGATTAATATAAAGAGAATTTGGCGTTTCCGCAGCAATACGTTTTGCTACTTCGTAATATGATCTTGGATCATCAGCAGGTACATTCGCAGGACACAAAAATACTTTTGCTCCCATCGCTTTCAAGAATGAAATCTTTTCTGCCTTTGTTTTATCCGATACCGCTAAGATACATTTGTACCCTTTTACGATAGCCACCATAGCTACAGCAAATCCAGTGTTACCTGAAGTTGTTTCTACAATCGTAGCACCAGGTTTTAATAGACCATTTTTTTCAGCCTCTTCTATAATATGTAAAGCTATTCTGTCTTTTGTTGAATGTCCAGGATTGTAACATTCTAACTTTGCATAAACTTCGCCTGGAATGTCTTGGTTAATTCTGTTTAATTGAACTAATGGAGTATCTCCAATTAACTCTAAAACGTTTTTATATTTACCAGTCATTTCACAAATATTCTTTTCTAACAAAAAGCAAAATTAAGGATTTTTTAATTAATTGTTAAAAGATTAACACGTAAAATTAATCATATTACAATTTTAAACTTAAATTCTTATGATTTACTCGTTATTAAATTAGTTATTATTTAAATTAAAAATATGTTCTAAAATTCTTTTATCAGCAAGTGTAAAAGCAATTTTTCTTCTTTCCATCATTTTTTCTGCAGCTTCACAAGCTTTATCAAAATTAAAAACAGGAGCGTCTGATTGTCCACCCCAACTATAATGTTTAATCATATTTGGTGGAAAACCTGATTGAAAAACGTTCGCACAAACTCCAACAACTGTACCAGTATTAAATTGTGTATTGATTGCAGATTTAGCATAATCGCCCATTATTAAACCACAAAATTGCAAACCTGTTTTTACAAATCTTTTTTGGTTATAACTCCATAACTTTACTTCTGCATAATTATTTTTCAAGTTTGAGTTATTTGTATCCGCGCCTAAATTGCACCATTCTCCAATTACAGAATTCCCTAAAAACCCATCATGTCCTTTATTTGAATATGCTATTAGGATTGAATTATTTAATTCACCACCAACTTTACAAAAAGGACCAATCGTACAACCAGCATATATTTTTGCACCCATATTTATTTTTGCATGCTCGCATAAAGCTAATCCGCCACGAATCATAGAACCTTCCATAATTTCGGCATCTTTTCCAATATAAATTGGACCTTCTGATGCATTCAAAATAGAAAATTCAACTTTCGCACCTTCTTCAATAAATATTTTTTCAGGAGCTAAAACTTGGTTGGTTGTAGATATTGATTGAGAAGTTCTTCCTTTTGTCACCAAATCAAAATCAAATTCAATTGCCTGGAAATTGTAAGTAAACAGATCCCAAGAATGTTGTAGATGAATTACTTCATCTTCAAATTGAATAATATCTGATGTGATTTTTGGAGTTTCTTCAGTTGATTTAACTGCTACAAGTTGATTGTCAAAAATTAGGGTTTGGTTTGGTTTTAAATTCTTTATCGCTTCAATTAATTTTTCATTCGGAAAAAAAGTTGGGTTGATAAATGTATTTTCTGTTTGAAGTTTAGCAGGAAATTTTTCTTGCAAATAAGGTTTCGTTTGATAAGAAACCTCTGTATTTAGTATTTTTTCCCAACGTTCTGCAAAACTCAATATCCCCATTCTTAGGGCAGCTACAGGTCTTGTAAATGTTAGGGGCAAAAAATCTTCCCATTCTTCGCCATCAAAAAGAACTATGTTCATTGATCTATGAATTTGTGCAAATTTAAAAATAATTATTTTATAAGTCGATAATATCAATATAGATTCTATCGACAGCCCTCCTAAAATAAATCATTCAAAATATTTGGTTGATGTAAAAAGGTCGTCGTAATTTTAGGCACATTTTAAAAACATTTTTCATTTTGAAATCAGCTCCGATTCATTTTGGTTCAATCGCATATATATTAGACGATTACCTTGCAAATAACACTTTTTCTTCTATCTTCTTTTTGGTAGATGAGAACACTCATGTGCATTGTTTACCGCTATTATTAGCCGATTTGGACAATATTTCTGCTTACGAAATCCTTGAAATTGACTCTGGAGAAGAAAATAAAAACATCGATACTGTAACTAATCTTTGGTTAGCATTAAGCGAGTTGGGTGCAGATCGTCATTCATTAGTTATTAATGTTGGTGGTGGAGTTTTAACGGATATGGGAGGTTTTATGGCTTCTACTTTCAAGCGTGGAATCAAATTCATCAACATTCCAACTACGTTATTATCGCAAGTTGATGCTTCTGCTGGTGGAAAAAATGGAATTGATTTGGAAGGAATGAAAAACATGATTGGGACATTTACACAGCCGGAAATGGTGTTAGTTGATCCTAAATTTTTGTTGACATTAGAGCAACGTCAAGTAAAATCTGGCTTAGCCGAAATGTTGAAACATGGTTTAATCAAAAATCGTGATCATTGGGATAATTTGGTGCAATTACCTTCGCACGATGCCGAATCTTTAGCTCCTTTTATCATGGATTCTATTCATATCAAAGAAAATGTGGTTGACAATGATCCATATGAAAAAGGTGAACGCAAAATTTTAAATTTTGGTCATACAATAGGTCATGCCATCGAAAGTGAATCCTTAGAAACTGATTTTCCGCTTTTACATGGAGAAGCAATTGTAATCGGAATGATTATTGAGACATTCCTTAGTTATGATCAAGAATTAATTTCTAAAGCTGATGTGGAAGAGGTTTGCGAAAGTTTTTCGTCAATGTATGCATTAAATACAATTGATATGAAAATTTTTCCGAACTTAATGGAATGGATGAAACACGACAAAAAAAATCAAAACAATTCAATCAACTTTAGTTTGATCAACAAGATTGGAAATTGTCGTTATGATGTAGTTTGTACTGAAGAAGAAATCAGACAAGCTTTTGAAAAATATAATCAATGGATTGCCTAAAAAAATATACTTCTTTTTTTGTTGTTGGATTAATAATGAGCCTTATGGCTGCTTGTACATCTCAACACAAGAAAGAAGATGCTAAAGTAGAACAACCTTCAAACACTGTTACGATGAACGAAAAACCTCAATTCAATATCAATAAGTCAAACGAAGAATGGAAAAAAGAACTTTCTTCTGAAGAATATTATGTTTTAAGAGAAGCTGGAACAGAACGTCCTTTTACAGGAAAATTCAACATGCATTTCGAAAACGGAATTTATACATGTAATGCGTGTGGAGAAGAATTGTTTTCTTCTTCTTCTAAGTTTGATGGACATTGTGGTTGGCCAAGTTTTGACAAAGAAATAAAAGAAGGTAAAATTGTAGAACGCGTAGACACTTCGCACGGAATGAAGAGAACAGAAATTCTTTGCGGAAATTGCGGAAGTCACTTAGGACACGTTTTTGATGACGGACCTACAGAAACTGGTTTACGTTATTGTGTGAATTCGCTTTCATTAGATTTCAAACCTGTAAAATAAAATCAAAAAGCTGTTTCGACAGCTTTTTTTAATGCAAAAATACTTTATGAAAATACTTCGTATTATTATCGTTCTTATCTTATTGTTATTAATTTATAACGGTGTTTACAATTACAATTTAATGGTGAATATAAGAACTACCGATCGTCCAATTAACCCATTGCGTTATATCTTTTTCGGCTTTTATTTCTTATTAATTCTGTTGAATTTGATTGAATATATTCGTGGAAAATTTACATACGGATCATTCAAAAAAGTAATTTATTATTTGATTTTCGCTGGGTATTTAGCATGTATTTTCATGTTCAAATACAACGATTATCACATTCCGGGCTTACCACTTTTAGGTTATTTCACATTGGTCGGAACTACTTTATTTATGTTGAGTCAAATCATCAAAAACAAACCTCCGTACAAACGCGTAAAAAAATAATTTTTCGAAATGAATTTGGTTTCGGATAGAATTACGTTCAAACAAATTAATCAATTAGCGATTCCTGCTATTTTTTCGGGAATTGCCGAATCTCTTATTACCTTAACCGATATTGCGATGGTGGGTAATGTAAAAGAATATTCGGTTGAAGCACTTGCTGCGACTGGTTTAGTTGGTTCTTTTCTTTCAGGAATTATCTGGATTGTTGCCCAAACCAAAACCTCTATTTCGTCTTTGGTTTCGCAAAGTTTTGGAGCAAATAAATTGGAAAGTCTCAAAACTTTAGTTCCGCAAGCGTTGTATTTCAATCTATTTTTGAGTTTACTTATTTTTGTTCCAACGTATTTTTTTGCACAAAATCTATTCGAATTGTACAATGCAAAAGATTTGGTTCTTCAATTTTCAGTAGATTATTACAAAATCAGAGCATTTGGTTTTCCATTAACACTTATTTCGCTCACTCTTTTTGGAGCATTTAGAGGAATGCAAAACACCGTTTGGGCAATGAAATGTAGTTTAACAGCTGCATTTGTTCATGTCTTTTTAGACTATATTCTAATCTTTGGAGTAAATGGGATAATTCCCGCTTATCATATTAAAGGCGCTGCTTATGCAAGTTTGATTGCACAATTGATTATGGTAATTATGGCGTTTTACTACTATTTCACGAAAACTTCATTTGGATTAAATCCAGGAAAAACCATTCATCCACTTTTTAAGAAATATATCAACTTAAGTTTCAATTTTATTTTACGAACAGCTTCGTTGAATGTTACATTTTTTCTTGCGAATTCTTACGCCACCGATTACGGAAAAAATTATATCGCCGCGCAAAGTATTTTGATGAATATTTGGTTGTTCTTTTCATTCTTTATTGACGGATATGCAGGTGCTGGAAACGCGATGGCAGGTCGTTTACAAGGCGAACGAAACTATCCTAAACTTTGGATTTTAAGCAAAGATATTTCCAAATATTCAGTTTTAATTGCGTGTATTTTAATTGCGATTTGTTTCATTTTTTATAATCAAATTGGGCAAATTTTCAATCAAGATCCAAATGTTTTGATCATTTTCAATTCTGTATTTTGGATGGTTTTATTAATGCAACCAATCAACACATTGGCTTATATTTTTGATGGATTTTTCAAGGGAATGGGCGATGCAAAACTCTTGCGAAACAACTTAATTATCGCAACATTTCTTGGGTTTCTACCAACCATTTATCTTGCAGATTACTTTGGTTTAAATATTTATGGAATTTGGATTGCATTCGGAATTTGGATGTTTTTACGCAGTTTTCCGTTGATGTATATTTTTAGAAAACGAGTTTTTGAATCGAATTAGATCTATTATTCAAGCACTTCAATCTATTTTTTTAGATAAATGCAACATTCATTTATTTTTTGCGTCATTTATAGTATATTATTAAAACTATAAAAATGAAGCAACTATTAAAATTTACTTTCTCTTTATTCTTAATTTCAAATTTTGCATTCAGTCAAAATACAATAAAAATGACTTATAAATACGGAAGCGATAATGGTGAAATTCAAGATATCACTGATTTTGAAAATATTTATATCGAAACTTTAAATTTTGAGGGAGATTTACTAAACGGAAAAAATTATCAAATTAATCTTGAAGAATATAAAAATGGAAAATTTACTACTAAAAAGTTACTTTTTGACTCTTCAGAATCAGATTATTTCAAGATTAATTCAAATTCATTATCATTAAAATTCTTTTTCAAAATGAGTGATGGAAAACTTAAAACATATATTAGAAGCGATCTTTTTGGAACAAAAAAATCTTATTTCATTCTTATGAATGATTCAGATAAATATGCTTTAAAAGATTTTTTTGGAGATAAAAAAGAAATAACAATCAATCCAAATAAGAAAAATGCAATATTTGCTATTCTCACTCCAACAATTCATCCAGATGGTTCAGGTTCATATTGTGAAGTTGCTCAATCAGATATTGCACCAGAAAAATTGGGCGAACATTTCAAAATTCCACATTATTTTTTAGTTACAATTAATTTTAAATAAATAGCATTAAAAAAATCCAACTCTTCACAAAGTTAGATTTTTTTATTTCATCTAAATTCTATTTTCCTAAAGTGTTGAAATAAAAGATTTTTGAATTTTTCCGTTGAAATATGTCCTAGACATTTAATTGAAAAATCATCGCGAATATAATTCATAAATCTTTAGAATTAGTCAAGATTTAAAAATCAATATCCCAAATTCCTACTACTCTTTCTAAATCAATAAGACCCGAAGCACAATTATAAAGAGTTTCCAAATATTGATTTTGAGTTTCATTATAAGTACGTTGAGCATCTAGAACCTCTAACAAAGACGAATTTCCTCTTTTGTAACTGTATTTTTTAGCCTCTAATATTAAATTCGCATTTTTTAATATTTCTATATCAAATTGTTTCAACTGTTTTTTATAACCTTCATACAACTCATATGCTTCTTTTACTTGAGATTTAATCTCTAATTCTGTTTGTTTATAATTTAGCTCCTCTTGTTTAAATTGCATTTTAGCAACCTTCAATTCATTATTATATTTATTAGAAAATTTCAATGGAATACTTATTCCTCCTTTAATTTGTGTGAACTGAGGAGTTTCTGCTATCAAATTTCTAACAGCTGTTGAATGCTCTAATCCTAAAATCAGTCCCAAATCTATTACACGATTTGCTTTGGCTAACTCAATCATTCTTTGACTAACATCTTTACTTTGCAAGGCAACTAATAAATCAGTTCGATTACTTAAAGCCATTTCAGTCAAATTGATTAAATTAAAATCACGTTGAAACGTTTTCAAATCTCCTACTGTAGAAAATAAATCTGCATATTGATCGATTCCCATAAAAGTTGATAATCGAATTTTTGATGTAGCAAAATCTGTTTCTGCTTGTATTATTTCATTTTTTAATGACTGAGTTTCTAATCGACTTTGTCTTGCATCAGTTTCAGAAATCTCTCCTAATTTGAATCTTATTTCATCCGAATTTGCTAACTGATTCATCATGTTATAAGAATTCTCTTTTACATTCAACATTTCTTTCTGATAGATTGTTTGAAGAAATCCTAATGTTGCGTCTGCTTTTAAATTTTTGAAATAATCTAAAAGAATTAATTTCGTTAATTCAAATTCACTTTTAGCTAAATTAATTCGAGCTTTTCTTTTTCCTCCTAATTCTAAAACCCATCCAACTTCCGCTGAATATCCAAGTCCCATTTTTCTTTTGGCTTCTCCATTATCAAAATATTCAAATTGAAGTTCGGGATCCGCAAATGCTTTTGCACTTAAAATTTCTGTTTCGGCAATATCTACATTAAAGCGTTCTGCTGTATAAGAAATATTGTTTTCCTGAACTGTTTCTATAAATTTTTTATAATCTAACTCGTTTTCACTTGTTGTTTGAGCAATTAATTTAGTATTTACTATAAATAAACTACACACAACTAATAACCAATATTTTTTCATTTTAATCTTGTTTTTGATTAACTGATTTTTCTACTGAATCTTTTCCCCATTTCTTTTCGATCATATAATACAAAGCTGGAAGGGCAAAAAGTGTAATAATTGTTGAAAATAATAATCCGTATACGATAACCGTTGCTAATGGACGTTGAACATCTGATCCTATTCCTGTTGCTAATGAAGCTGGTAATAATCCTAGAATCGCAACTGTGGCTGTCATCAAAACAGGTCTGAAACGATTTTTTGTTCCTTCTATAACAGCTTGAGAAAGTTCCATTCCTTTATTTTTCAGTAAATTGATTTGAGAAATCATAATCACTCCATTCTGAATTGCAACTCCAAATAATGCAATAAAACCAACTGCTGAAGATACATTCAACGTCATTCCTCTTACATTTAAAGCTAACATTCCACCGAATATCGCCAAAGGAATAATTCCTATTAAAAGCAAAGCTTGTCTCAATTTACCGAATGCTGCATATAAAAGTATAAACATGACTAATATTGCAATTGGAATAATAACTGAAAGTCTTTTATAAGCTCTGTCTTGATTTTCAAACTGTCCACTCCATTTAATATGATATTGACTATGATCATAATCAATGTTTTGTTCTATTTTATTTTGAGCTTCTTTTAGGAAAGAACTTAAATCACGGTCTCTCAAATTCAGTTTTATTGTCAAATGACGTTTATTCATTTCACGCGTAATTGTACTTTCTCCTGTATTTAGCTTTACATCGGCAACTTGCGCTAATGGTATTTTTATACCATCTACATTTGTCAAAGTTAATTGTCGTATTTTTTCTGGTGTATTTCTACTATCTTCTTTATATCTACAAGTAAAATCATATACTCTATCATCTGAAAATATTTGAGAAATAGCTTTTCCTCCAATTGCGACTTCTATTAATTCTGAAACATCAGAAACATTCAATCCATATTGTGCAATTTTATCTCGATTAGCATGAATTTGAAGTTGAGGTAAAGGCGGTTCTTGATCTATTGATACATCAGCAGCACCTTTTACCATTTTTAATTCTTTCATGATATTCTCAGTTATTTTGCGTGTTTCAGTAAAATCTTTCCCATATATTTTTACAGCCAACTCACTATGTGCTCCTGAAATTTTATCCATAACCCCATCAATCATTGGTTGAGAAAAACCAACTGTATATCCTGGCATACTAGCATACTCTGATTCTAATTCTCGAATCAAATCATTCTTAGTTTTTCCTCTAGGCCATTCTTTATATGGTTTCAGTCCTATTGAAACTTCAAAATGAGATGCTGTCCATGGATCTGTTCCGTCATCATTTCTACCAGCTTGAACCATTACATAAGTAACTTCATCATATTTCATTGTATGTTCTCTCAATACATCGCTCATTTCTTTTGACTTCTCTACCGATAATCCTGGAGGTAATTCTACTTGTAACCAAATAGAACCTTCGTCTAATGTTGGTAAAAAATCTTTTCCAACAGAAATAGATAATACTATCGCGCTAGCAAGAATTAGAAGTAATGGTAGAATAACTTTTTTGGGTTTAGCAACTATTTTTTTGATAACCTTTGAATAAGATTTCGTCAGCTTTTCCAACCATTTATTATGATAAATTTTTCTTGGTTTTTTATACATTACAAATGCTAATCCTGGGATTAATAAAAGTGCAACTGATAAAGCTCCAAATAATGCATAACCAACAGTAAAAGCCATCGGAGTAAAAAGTTTACGTTCTACTCTTTCAAAAGCGAACAATGGTAAATAAGCTGTTATAATAATTAGTGTTGCAAAAAATATTGGTTTTGCTACTTGCTTTGCAACCGTTGAAATAGTTTTCTCCTTTAATTCTTCTTTAGGATTTTCCTCTCTTTTTTTCAAAACGGTTTCCATCATCACAATAGCTCCATCTACAATAATTCCGAAATCTATAGCTCCTAACGAAAGTAAATTAGCTGGAATGGATGTAAAATGCATTAATATAAATGCTATAAGCAATGAAATAGGAATTGTTATAGCTACTAGAAGAGCTCCTCTCCAACTTCCAAGAAATACAATAAGTACAATAACGACTAAACAAATACCTTCCATTAATGTGTACGAAACAGTATTAAGTGTTGTATCGACTAAATCTGTACGATCTAAAAATGCATGTATTTTTACATCTTTTGGCAACAAATCATTATTCAATTCATCTACAGCTTCATGAATACCTTCTAAAACTACAGAAGTATCTTCTCCTTTTAACAATAGAACTATCCCTTCAATTCCGTCACTATGATTTCGGCTTTTATCGCTATAACCTAAAATTCCTTTTCGCTCTAAGTTTCCATATTTTAATTCGCCTATATCTGATAATAAAACAGGTACACCTTTTTCTGATTTAATAACAATCTTACCAAAATCTTCTAAATCTTTTACAAGACCTATTCCTCTAATCACATATCCTATATCTCCTTGAGGTAATGTACTTCCTCCTGCATTAATGTTATTTTTTTCTATTGTTTCTACAATATCATTTAACGAAACATCATACTGAGTTAATTTATTTGGATCTATTTCTATTTGATATTGCGTTGTAATTCCTCCAAAATTTGTTACTTCTGCAACTCCTGAAACTTGATTAATTCTTGGTACAATAACAAAGCGTTGTAAATCTGTTAATTCTCTTAAACTCTTTGTATCACTTTCAATAATATAACGAAATACTTCTCCAATAGGAGATGTTAAAGGATCTAATCCTGGTTCAGCTCCATACGGCAACTCAATATCATTCAATCGTTCTTGAATTCTCATACGAGCCCAATAATCATCTACTCCATCTTTAAATACAATCGTAATTATAGATAATCCAAATGTACTTTTGCTACGCATAACATGCATACCTGGTAAACCATTTAGCTCTCTTTCTATTGGAATTGTTATTTGTTGTTCTACTTCTTCCGCAGCCAACCCAGGAACTTGAGTTACAACTTGTGAAGTTACATCTGCGATATCAGGATAAGCTTCGATAGATAATTGTTTCCAAGAATAATATCCAAAGAATGCAGCCAAAGAAAACAAAGCTACCATTAACCATTTTTTGGCAATCGCCATTTCTATTAGTTTATTCATCTCAATAGCTTATTTATTTTGCTCCCATTAAAAAGATACCTCCTTCAATCACTACTCTTTCTCCTACTTTTAAACCATCTGTAACACGAACAAAATCGTTATTTTCTGAAGTTCCAATTGCTTTTACATTTGCTTTTCGATATTTTCTATCACCTATTTTCACAAAAACATATTGATTTTCTTTTTCTTGAAAAACAGCTTTAGCAGGAAGGATTATCTCTTCTTTATCTAGACTATTCAATGTTACGTTAACATACATTCCTGGTTTTAAAACAAATTGATTATTATCCGTTTCTATAAGCACATCAACACTCCTCGTTTCTTCATTTAATAATTGTCCTATATTAATTACTTTTCCTTCGAATATTTTTGATGGAAAAGCATCAACTGTAAATGTTATATGTTTTAACTCTTCTAAGAAACCTAAATTATGTTCTTTTACTTGTGCCGAAATCCATACCTTTGATAATTCTGCTACTGTAACTAAAGCTTCATGATCTTCTTTTATGAATTGTCCAACAACTAAATCACTGCTTACAACTCGTCCAGAAATAGGAGACCGAACAATTAAAGATTGCCCCATTCCTACTCTAGAAGATGAATTAAAAACTTTTAATGATGCAGCAGTTTGATCTGTTGCTATTTTCTTTAATTTGTAATCAGTCTCAGCCTCCTCTAATTCTCTTTTTACACCTACAGCATGATTGTATAAATCTTTTTGACGTTTCAAATTCATTTCTGCTTGTTTTAACTCTTGTTGAGCTGAAAAATATTCTTGCTGAGCTGAAAAATATTCTGAAGATTTTATTTCAAAAATGGGAGAGCCTTTTTTCACATACTGTCCCAATGTGACGAAAGATTTTACTATGCGTCCTGCAAAAGGCGATGCTACCTGAGCAAATCGTTCAGGAATTGCTTTTACAACTCCTGTCGAACTTAACTCCGATTCTATCGTTTGAAGTTTTGATGTTTCTAATTTCAATTTAGATTCTATTGGAGAATTTTCCGATAATTCTATTTCATTATTTACCCAATAAAAATCTGGATTATCAGTTTGCTCTGTTTCATTTTTACAACTATTCGTCAAAAACATTGCACTTCCTACTAAAAGCAGTATAAAATGAGTTAATTTTGTTATTTTCATGAGATATTTTTCTGTATATTCTTATTACTGTTTATTATTTTTACACTTCGTTACTTATAATTTCCCAACGAATTTTCTGGACATCTTTTTCAATTGTTAATCGACTTGCTATTTTTTCTAAAAGACTATCTTGTTGATTTAAAGCTGATATTTCTGCTGAAATCATTACAGAATCATTTATTAAATCATCATCACTTGAAAGAGATTTCATCATAAGATTTTCATTACTCTCAATTGATCGCATTAGTAATACTCTCAAATGATTTTCTACATCATTTCTACATTTTATAACCAATAAATATTCAGTATCCTTGTGGTTTTTATTTTTGAAAGAGTAACGATAAATGTGATTGCTAATTGGTCTCAATAATAAATGTGCTAACATTATAATTGAAGTAAGTATAACTGCTTCTATTGAAAGTCCTGAACCGACAAATAACCCAATTGCTGCTGAACACCAAATCGTAGCGGCAGTATTCAATCCTCTTACACTTAATCCATCTTTCATGATTACTCCAGCGCCTAAAAAACCTATTCCGCTGATAACATATGAAGCTATTCGTCCTACTGTATCACCTCCGATAGAATAAGACATTAATATAAACGCTGCTGAACCTACACATACTAAAGTATTTGTTCTTAATCCAGCACTTTTTTGGCGATATTCTCGTTCTAAACCTATTGCAGCTCCTAATAGAAAAGCTAATCCTAGCTGCATTGTAAAATTCATTAAATTCATTTTATTTCCTTTTTTAAGACAAACCAAAATTTCAATTATCTCAAAAGCAGTTATAAATGAATCTTAGGTTTATTGTTTGACAAATTGGGAATCTGTTTCCATTATATTTTTTTCTGGTGCAAATCTACAATACATCAAAAGCTACTGCTGTTAGAAACCCTTTAGAAGAATATTAGAATTTTATTAGAACAAAAAAAGCCTGCTAAATAGCAGGCTTCCATTATATTTTTTTAATGATTTAAGTTTTATTATGACTTCTTCAATACGATCTGAAAAATAGTTTCTTTTCCTTCTTCGGAATATAATTCTAAACGAGCATCATGTAAATCGACAATTTTCTTTGTCAGAGGTAATCCTATTCCTTGTCCTTGAATATTTTTATGTTTATCACTTCTAAAAAAAGGTTTAAAAATCAATGCTAATTCTTCTTGATCAATTTTATCTCCTTTATTAATAAAATTAATTTTCACGTCTTTATCATCAAAATCAACTTGAACAATACAACTATTATTAATTGAATATTTGCAAGCATTTTCTATTAAATTAGTAAAAGCAACCCTTAATAAATACTCATTTCCTATAACTGCAACTTCGTTTTCTTCTTCTGGTATTCTAATAAAATTTAAATCTACTTTATACTCTTTATTATTTTTTTGAATTTGTGCAACAGAATCTAAAAGTATTTCATCAATCCGAATCGTTTTAAAATTTATTTCCGAAGGATCATAACTTGCTTTTGCCATATCAAGCAAACTATTTGAAAGACGAACAATTCTTTTCGTATCATTCAATGCAAATTGGATTAACTGTTGATATTCTTCGTTAGTATGCTCTTTATCTACAGCCATTTCTAACTCTGTTATAATTGCCGCCAAAGGTGTACGAAGTTCATGCGCAATATTAGAAACAAAGTTTTTTTGTGCATCAAAAGAGTTTTCTAATCGTTGCAACATTTGATTAATTGTTGTTGTTAATTCTGCTAATTCATCTCCTTTTGACTTCAATTCAATTCTCAAATCTAAATTCGAAGCAGAGATTTGTTTAGCTTTATTTGTTATTTCTTTAACTGGATTGATTGCTTTATTAGTAAAAAAGAAAGCAGACAAAATAATTAATAACAAAGAAAAAATATAAATCAGTATGATATTTTTCAATAAATTATTCATTTTACTGTATCCATATTCGTCTAAAGCGGCCGCTGTTACAATGTAATGATTGCCATCTACAACATAATTCATTCCAACCACTTGCCATTTATCTTGATAAAAAATTACAAATCCTTTTTGTTGTATTTCATCAAATAATTCGTCAGTTTCTTTTACAAAATCTATTTCAACTGCATCATGATAAAGTAGTTTTTTGTTTTGATTATAAACCGCAACTTCTACTTCATTGATTGTTTGTCTATTATTATGATAAATATTATGTAAAACTTCTGAAGGAACTTTAGCTTTAAGAAAAAGATTTGATTTTGTAATTGCTTCTTTTTTCAATAATTCAAAAAACTCTTTTTCTCTATCTTTTTTAGCTGAATAATAAATAATAAAAGCAAAAAAGAAAAGTATTGCAGCTGTAAGCAAAGTGAATAAAATAGTCAGTCTAACTCTTATTTTCATCTTTTTTAAATATAAATCCCTGACCTGTTTTTGTGTGAATTAGTTTTGTAGAAAAATGTTTATCTATTTTATTTCTTAAATAATTTATATAAACATCAATAAAATTAGTTCCTGTATCAAAATGTGTGTCCCAAACATTTTCTGCAATTTCATTTCTAGACAAAACTCGTTCTTTGTTTTCTAACATATATTGAAGCAATCGAAATTCTTTAGGAGTTAAATCAATTTCTTTTTCTTCTCTTTTTATAATTTTAGTATGAAGATTCATCTCTAAAGTATCATATTTTAATAAAAAGGATTGTGAATTATGATTAAAATTTCTTTTTGATAAAACCCCTATTCTAGCAACAAGTTCTCGCATTTCAAAAGGTTTCACCATATAATCATCTGCACCAGCATCAAATCCTTCTACTTTATCATCTGTTGTTCCAAGAGCTGTTAACATAATAATAGGAAGAAAAGGTTTCTGTTTTTTGATTTCTTGACAAAAATCTAATCCACTTAATTTAGGTAAAATTATGTCAGATACAATTAAATCATACTCTTCGCGAAGAGCTAATTTAAGTGCCATTTCACCATCATAAACTACAGTAACTTCGAATCCATTTTCTATTAATCCTCTTCGAATTAATTCAGACATTCTTTGATCATCTTCTACTACTAAAATATGCATACTACAAAAATAAGGTTTTAGTTTTAAGGACATTCCATTAATTTCAAATAAAAAAATCTGCATAAAAACTTATTTTTTTATGCAGATTACATCTTCTATATAGATTCTTATTACGTTTTTTTATGGCGTAGAAATAGAAGCTTGTTGAATTTTTCCGTTAAAATATTTCCAACCGTTTAATCCAAAATCGACCAAATATTCGGCCATTTCATCTGGTTGTAAAGGCGCAATATATCCCGGAAACGCTTCTTCTAACATTTCTGTTTGCACCGCTCCTAACGCTACTGCGTTTATTCTTGGACCAAGTTCATTTAATTCTTCTGCTAACAATTCAGTCAAATTAACCGTTGCAGATTTTGAAGACGAATAAACAGACAAACCAGGAAATTTCACCGAACCTTGTACAGCTCCCATTGTCGAAATATTAACTACATGAGAAGATGTATCAAATTTTGGCATCAAAACTTGTATCAAGCGATAAGGTGCCATAAAATTAATCTGCCAAGAAGTTAACAAATCCTCTTGTTGCATTTCTATAAATGGTTTGTTGATACAAACTCCCGCATTATTGTACAAAACATCTACTTTATTCCAAGATTCCACAGCTTTCAAAACATCTGAAATCTCATCAAAATTAGCCAAATCAACACCGATAAACTGATATTGATTTTCTTTTGCAAAAGCTGTTAATTCCTTCAATTTATCTACATTTCGAGAGACTGTCAACACTCGATTTCCTAATTCCAAATGTTGTTTTGCCAATTCAAAACCAATTCCTCTACTCGCTCCCGTTACAATTATATTTTTCATAGTGTTGTACAAAATTTACAATTTCTTCTATCTTTTCAAACTTTATTCCTTCAAAGATGATGTTATTTTCTGTGATTTCAATATGATTTTCCGCATTATTTTCTACAGAAATTCCATTTCGAATTAAGGCATTTTTCACCCAAAAAGCTAATTCCGAATTTCCTTTTACACCAATCGTTTTTGAAAATGATTTTTGTGTTAAAAAGCGATTATTTTTTTCATCATACGTTAAATTTTGATTGGATAATTTTTGAATAATTTGATGCTCAAAAGCCATTTGTTCTGGAATATTTTCAAAAAGGTTTCCATTTTCAATCCACCAAATTTTATCCGCTTTTTCCAATGCAAAATCAGCTTCGTGTGTGATCATCAAAAACGATTTATCTGTTTTCAATTTTAATTCATTCAACAAATTGAAAATTCGATATTGATTCGCTAAATCTAAATTAGAAGTTGGTTCATCTAAAATCACCAATTTCGCATCTTGACACAACGCACGCGCAATCATCACCAATTGCAATTGACCTTCGCTAATTTCATTCACAAATTGATTTGCCAAATTCGAAATTCCAACCAATTCCAAAACCTCATCAATTAAGTTTTGTTCTTCAATAGAAATCTTTTTCAGAACCTTGTGATAAGGCAAACGTCCCATCGCAACCAATTCCGAAACTTTAATTTTTGGAACAATCGACAAACGTGGTAAAACAACTGCAATTTGCTGCGCAATTTCTTGAGAAGATAATTTTTTGATCGAATTATTTTCTAAATAAATTTCTCCATTCAATGTTTTCTGAAAACCTAAAATCGAATTAATCAATGTTGATTTTCCTGCACCATTTTTACCTAAAACAGCAACCAATTCATTCGAATTTATAGTTGCATTTATAGCCGAAACGATTTCTTTTGAACCATATCCAACTGACACATCTTCTAATTTCAAAATGGTATTTTTCATCGCACTTCGTTTTTATTGTTCAACAAAATACTAATGACAATTGGTGCTCCAAATAACGCTGTAATGATATTAATCGGTAACGTTCCGAACGGAAAAACTTCGGTCAAAATCGAAAATAATAACATAAAAAATATTCCTGAAACGAAAATCCATCGGTATAAAATTTTCATATCGCCTGTTCGTAACAATGTTCTGCAAATATGTGGAACTGCCAATCCTATAAAGCTAATTGGACCTGCAAAAGCCGTAGCTGAAGCAGTTAATAAAGCTGTTGAAACTAAAATCGTAAAACGTAATTTTTTGATATTAATTCCTAAAGATTGTGCATATTTTTCTCCCAATAAAAGAGCTGTAATTCCTCGCAAAGTAAATAAGGAAACGATAATTCCACACAAAACAAATAAACCAAAAACGCCTAATTGTTCCCACGACAAACCGCTCAACGAACCAAATCCCCAAACTAAATACGCTTTTATTTTATCGGAAGGAGCAAAATATTGCATCATACCAATTAATGCACCTGCTAAACCTGCAATCATAAATCCGATAATCACCAAAGATGCGGATGATTTGACACGAAATGATAACGAAATCACTAATAATAAGGCGACAGTTGCACCTAAAAATGAGGCAATAATTGTAATCCAAGGATTATTGAGAAATTCTTCTAAACCAATCATCGAAAAAAGAAAAATAACAATAGCAACACCTAAACTTGCCATCGAAGTTATTCCCAAAACAGAAGGTTCTGCCAACGGATTTTTGAATAATTCTTGCATCAAAAAACCTGAAATTGGCAATGAAATCCCGACTAATAAAGCAGTTAATGATTTTGGTAAACGAAAATTGAGCACAAGATTGTGTAATATTTCGTCTGAGTGACCAGAAAATACATTAAAAATTTCGGTGAAAGAAATCGAGACTTTTCCAACACTTAAACTCAAAACAAAGAATAAAAGTGTCAGAATTATTAAAACAAAAAATAGTGGTTTTTCTTTCATCAAGACAAAGATAGAAATTCTAATAATTTCTTAAAGTTTAATTGTGAATTGGTTTTTATTGAAAATTAATGATTAGTTTCGTTTCATGAATTTTAGAAGTTTCATTTTAATTATCTCTTCGATTCTTGTGCTACTTACGCCATGTAGCATCAAAGCTTCTATTCATACGATTTTGCAAGTAGAAAATGTTCATCAAACAAAAACTTCTCAAGTCAAAATCAATCAAAATCATTCGAATTCGTGTACGATTGTTAAGTTTGAAACGATTAAAAAATCGACAAAAAATCTTGATGTTCCGAATTTTGATTTACCAAATTCACCGATTCATTTCATTGTATTAGCACGTTCTTCATTAATTGAAGAAGATATTGATTCGAATGAAATTCAATCACCAAAAATACCTTTTTATCTGTTGTATAAGCAATTGAAATATTCGTTGATATCTTAATTTTTCACAATTAATTTAGACAACAATATTCAATCACTTATATAAAAATTCATGCAAAATAAATCTGTTTTATCAATGGGTAATGCTGTATTGGCGTTACGTTTAGTCATTGGTTGGACGTACTTTTCTGCCTTTTGGAGGCGTTTAATTTTAGAAAATAAACTCGATCCAGAAGCTGCGGGTTATATTGGCGAAAAATTCAATCATTTTTTACCAAATGCCCTTTTCATCAAACCACTTATTCAATATTTAGTCGAAAATCCTGAAGCGTTGCTTTGGAATATGTGGATTTTTACCATCGTAGAAGGCGTTGTTGGCTTACTCTTAATGCTTGGTTACAAAACACGAATCATGAGTATTGCCGTTTTCTTTTTGGCAATGGGAATTTTACTTGGTTCGGGCTGGATTGGTACAACTTGTTTGGACGAATGGCAAATTGGCGTTTTAGGATTAGCTGGAGGTTTTACGCTATTTCAGGCTGGTTCAGGAAAAATTTCGTTGGATTATTTCTTCAATAAAAACCAATTTATTCAACAAGAAAATAATTGGAATTCGATTTCATTCCAAAAATATAGACCTTATTTTATAGGTTTTAGTTTTTTTATTTTATTCGTTACTTTGTTTACAAATCAGGTTTTTCATGGTGGAGTTTACGGAACTTTGCACAATAAATCTGTCAAACCAAAAGTAGAAATCTCAAATTTAAAACAACATCAAAACAAGGTTTCATTTGATGTAATGCGAATAGAAGGCGCGGATGTTTATGGCTCTTTTTTGATTCAAATCGATTTTCATAATCATCAAAATGAAATAATTGAAAGTTTGGATAAGAAAGAGTTATCAAATTTGGACAAACAACAAATTTCGAATTATTATGTAGCAAAAGTTACACCGCACAAACACAGTTTGGTGTTACCTTTGGGTGCGAAAGCAAATCTGAATTTTGATATTTCAGACAAAATTCACAAAGTAGTTTTAACCGATATAAGCGGATTACAATGGGAACAAACAATAACAAATTTATAGCAATGTTAAAAAGAAATTATTCAACAATTATCATAGGAGCGCTGGCTTTGGTCTTACTTTTTGTGCCAGAAGCAAAAGCAATGATGCAACAAGGTTTAATGAAATTAGGCTTATTTGAACCGAAATTAGAAAAAGTTGAACCAACAACTCAACCAAAATCTGAAGCAAACTATACGTTCGAAATGGTGTATGCTGATGGAAAAGCAATTAATATGGAAGATTTGAAAGGTAAAGTTGTTTTCATGAATTTTTGGGCAACTTGGTGTCCGCCTTGTATCGCGGAAATGCCATCAATTCAAAAACTTTATGATAAAGTAAAAGATGATAACGAAATCGTTATTTTGACGGTTGAAGTAGAAGGAAAACGTGATAAAGTAGCAAAATTTATGGAACGTAAAAATTTATCGTTGCCTGTAGTTTATCCAAATTCATCTATTCCTACTGAGTTTTTTAATGGTTCGTTACCAACAACAGTTATTTTGGACAAGAAAGGAAATATTGCACATACAACAATGGGTATGGCAGATTATTCTGGACAGGATATCGTCGATTTTTTAAATGAGCTGAAAGCGATGAATTAATCATTCAAGAATTTGTAACGTCCTGAAAAAATG
>NZ_DICC01000055.1:0-34085 GCF_002415215.1 Empedobacter sp. UBA5036 | reverse complement strand
CACTCTTGCTGGCGTAAATCATCCTTTGCGTAATCCCGGTGGGCATCTACTTCACCTTCTAACTTTTTTTCACTCCCTCGCTTTTGTAAGTCGTTGGGATAGTTTTGGAGTTCCTCGCCAGTTTTAAACTGTTTGAAAACATCATCCGGAAATAGGTCTTTTGTTTCCATAAATATGTAAATATTAAATGTATAAAACAAATTCTGCTCGATTTTAACCCAAGCAGAATTTTATACTTACACTGTTTTTGGTACAGTGTCATTTTTATCAAACTGCGCTTTTGCGAAAGGACATAAAGGAATTACTTTTATATTATTATTTCTTGTCCATTCAACCAAGGCTAATAAAGCTTTTTTTCCTAAACCTTGTCCGCCATAAGCTTCGTCAACTTCTGTATGATCGATAATAATTTTATCATCACCAGCCCAAACATATGTCATTTCTCCAGCTTTTTTATCGCCATCTAAAACGACAAAAGCTCCATTTTTTTTATCATCAATTTGTTTAATTTCCATCAGTTTTATTTTTGAAGTTGTTTATTAATCTTCTAAAGTACCAAATTTTCCGTTATTAAAATCCTCAAAAGCTTCGCGAATTTGCTCTTGTGTATTCATCACAAAAGGACCATAAGAAGCGATTGGTTCATTTAGAGGTTCTCCACTCAAAATTAGTACAATGCTATTTTCAGTTGCTTCGATTGTAAAATCTTCTCCTTCGTTAGTAAATAATAATAAATGATCCGTTGGAACAATTTCTTGGTTGTTCACTTTTACTTCTCCATCAATAACTAATAAAACGGTATTGTAATTTGCAGGAAAATTAAAATTAGCTTTTCCATCTTCATTCAGTTTTGCATTCAGCATATTAACAGGAGAAAAGGTAGATGCAGCACCTTTTGTTTGGTTGTATTCCCCAGCAATAACTTCGATAAAACCATTTTCAACTTCTACAGTAGGAATATCTTTATGTTCGATCGCCTGATATTTTGGAGTGCTCATTTTATCCTTTGC
This sequence comes from Empedobacter sp. UBA5036, assembly GCF_002415215.1. NCBI lineage: Bacteria > Pseudomonadati > Bacteroidota > Flavobacteriia > Flavobacteriales > Weeksellaceae > Empedobacter > Empedobacter sp. UBA5036. Next base: position 33,075 of record NZ_DICC01000055.1, on the reverse strand, counting down.
AGGAAGGTTTACCCATAATTGAACCATTTGAAAAATTCCACCTTGTTTATAAAATTCTTCTGCATGATATTCTTTGTGTAAAACACCAGAAGCTGCTGTCATCCATTGTACATCTCCTTGATGAATTGTTCCTCCTCCACCAGAACTATCATGATGAGAAACGCTTCCTTGATAAGCAATAGTAACCGTTTCGAAACCACGGTGTGGATGCACACCAACACCTTTTGGTTTGTCTGTTGCTGGAAAATGAAATTTTGAATTGTAATCTAACATAATAAATGGATCCATTCTTCTCATATCTAAATGATATCCACTTGGAATGAAGTTATGAACTCTAAAACCGTCTCCTACAAAATGTGGCTCTCTTGGCGCAATTACTGCTTCTATTTTTTTTGTATTCATAATGATTTTTTTATATGTTTTTATTTTTGTTATACAAATTTACGAAGCTAAATAGTTGATTATATTGATGTAGGTTAAGAAGTTGGTAACGTATTAATTAACATAGATTAATAATGTTTTGTAAATTTTTATTATTGATTGAATGTTAAATTTATATTTAAAACTTTAATACATAGTTGTGATTTTGTTATAAGAGTTAAATACTTATTATTTATATAATTGTTTGGAAATTAATAGTAATATGAGAAAACATTTATTCATCATTCTTTTTGGAATTAGTTTTTATTTATTTGGACAAGAAAATACGTATCGTTTTTTGTATGATATCCACCAAGAAACAATTTTCAATGATGAAATGAAGAAAAATACACCAAAAGACTTTTTGCCAGAAATAGTAAACGCGTTTAATGAATCTTATGAGTTTGAAGTGTTAGCTTCTAAAAATTATTCTTTTGTCAAATTAATAGAGAAAGTAAAGAACTCTCAGAATGATGCGGTTCGAATTTATCCAGAACCAAATTGGTTACTAAACGATTTTGAACATAATAAATCATATGAGTTTGCTGAATATGGTGATACGTATGTGGTGGATTCTATTAAGATAGAAGGTTTGAAACCTACAAAGGAAATGAAAGAAATTTTAGGTTTACAAGCTAAGAAATTTATCTTCGAAAATGATGAGTTTTACTACGAAATCTGGTTAGCAAAAATGAATGGAATTACGGTAAGCCCTTATTATTTTCAGTTCAAAAACTTTGTTGTAGTAGAATTATTTAAGAAGTTTAAAAAAGTTGAAGAGGGTGGTGGAAAGATGGAAAAAAGATATTTTTTGAAAGAGATTAGTCAAGAGAAAAAGTCTACAGATTTTATTAAATTAATTCCTAAAAAAGTACTTACTCCAAAAGAACTTCAAGAGAAAATTGATAAAATTAATCAGATGAGTCAAAATAATGAAGTAGAGAAATAATAATTAAAAAAGCATCTCAATTGAGATGCTTTTTTAATTTGATATATTATTTACAATAATTCTTCATCCACTATATTTGGTAATGTAACCTTTAACAAAGGTTCATCTTCCATTGCACGTTTTATAGCAAAAATAGCTTCTTCGTTTCTTGCCCAAGATCTACGAGCAATTCCGTTGTTCACATCCCAATGTAACATTGATTTTAAACGATTTTCAGCATCGGAAGATCCATCTAATAACATTCCGAATCCACCGTTAATAACTTCTCCCCAACCAACGCCGCCACCGTTGTGAATAGAAACCCAAGTTGCGCCACGGAAACTATCTCCAATAACATTGTGAATCGCCATATCTGCTGTGAATTTTGAACCATCGTAAATATTAGAAGTTTCGCGGAATGGAGAATCTGTTCCAGAAACATCATGATGATCACGACCTAAAACAACTGGTCCGATTTCACCTTTCGCAATTGCATCGTTAAACGCTTTCGCAATTTTAATTCGTCCTTCTGCATCTGCATATAAAATACGAGCTTGCGAACCTACAACTAATTTGTTTTCTTGTGCACCTTTTATCCATGTGATATTATCTTGCATTTGTTGCTGAATTTCCTTTGGAGAATGTTGCATGATTTCTTCTAAAACTTGACAAGCAATTTCATCTGTTGTTTGTAAATCTTCTGGTTTTCCTGAAGTACAAACCCAACGGAAAGGTCCGAATCCAAAATCGAAACACATTGGTCCCATAATATCTTGTACATAAGATGGATATTTGAAATCAATTTCGTTTTCTGCCATTACATCTGCACCAGCTCGAGAAGCTTCTAATAAAAAGGCATTTCCATAATCGAAGAAATACGTTCCTTTTGCTGTGTGTTTATTTACAGAATCTGCATGACGACGCAGCGATTCTTGAACTTTTTCTTTGAATAATTCAGGATTGTTTGCCATCATATCGTTGGCTTCATCAAATGATAATCCAACAGGATAATAACCGCCAGCCCATGGATTATGCAAAGAGGTTTGATCTGATCCTAAGTCAACGTAAACATTTTCTTGATCAAATTTTTCCCAAACATCCACTACATTTCCATCATAAGCAATGGAAACAACTTCTTTATTTTCTTTGGCTTCGCGAACACGAGCAACCAATTTATCTAAATCTGTAATTACTTCGTCCACCCAACCTTGTTCATGACGTTTGTATGTCGCAGCAGGATTCACTTCGGCAGTAACAGAAACAACACCTGCTATATTTCCCGCTTTTGGTTGCGCACCTGACATTCCGCCTAAACCAGCCGTAACAAATAATTTTCCTGCTGTTCCGTTATCATCTATTTTACGAGATCCGTTTAAAACTGTGATAGTAGTTCCATGTACAATTCCTTGCGGACCAATGTACATATAACTTCCAGCTGTCATTTGTCCGTATTGAGAAACGCCTAAAGCATTCATTTTTTCCCAATCATCTGGTTTCGAATAATTCGGAATTACCATTCCATTCGTTACAACAACACGTGGAGCGTTTTTGTGAGAAGGAAATAAACCCATCGGATGACCAGAATACATCACCAATGTTTGTTCGTCTGTCATTTCAGACAAATATTTCATTGTTAATAAATATTGCGCCCAGTTCTGGAAAACTGCGCCATTTCCACCATAGGTGATTAATTCTTCTGGATGTTGTGCAACTGCGTGATCCAAGTTATTTTGAATCATTAACTGAATTGCTTTTGCTTGTTCTGAATTTCCTGGATAATCTGTAATTGGTCGAGCGAAAATTTTATAATCAGGCATCAAACGATACATGTAAATACGTCCAAAATTTTCCAATTCTTGTTTAAATTCTGGAATTAATTCAGCATGATCTTTTGGCTCGAAATAACGCAATGCATTTTTCAATGCTAACTTTTTTTCGTCTTCCGATAATATTTCTTTACGTTTTGGTGCGTGACTTATATTAGGATCTCTCTCTTTTTTTTGAGGTAAAACAGAAGGAATACCTTGTTTTATTTGTTCTTGAAAAGTCATTTTTTTTGTGTTTTTATGTTTTGCGTTAAACGTTATAAGTTTTATGATTTTTTGTTGTTATTCTGAACTTGTCGAGGAATCTCGTTCAAATTACATTTCTTTCATCAAATCTTTATCAATAAAAAATAATAGAATAAATCCGACGAAATAACATAGTAAATCAATCCACGAAAAAGATGTTCCGATAATTATTCGAGCCGCTTTGTTATGTCCTAAACCAATCATTTCTACAAAATTAAAATATTGTAAAATTTCTACAATAAAAGAAAAAATCAACGTAAAAATTGCAATGTTAATCGCTTTTGTGTTGATAAATGCTTTGATAAAATAGTAAATGAAAATCACGACTAAAATATCACCAACAAAAGGACGAATGATTTTGTCTTTGATGTACAACGCAATAATTACTTCAATCAAAAAGATAATAATTGCTATGATGAATGATTTTTTATCGAGTTTGAACATTAGGTTTTTAATTAATAATTTTAAAATAATCAATAAAAAATAAAGTTGAACTTCCAATAAGTAATATTAAACCAACGAGATATAATATAAAATTACTAAAGTTTGTTGGTTGAATTATTTTTAATTTGATTAAACTAAGAATAATTAAAATACTTAATATTAAACTGAAAATAATCAATAAAACTATGATTAGTAAAATATTATTTTTTTCATAAATTGAGTTTACAGAAAATAAAAGAGCAATAGATAAAAAAGTAGAAATCATTAAAAAAAGTACTGCTTTGTCTTTTTTAGAATTATCACTTTTATAACTTGTAACACTGAAAAAATCTAATATAGCTTGTAAAATATCCATTCTTTTTATTTCTAATTTTTAAAAGATTCCTCCATTCGTCGGAATGACATTTACTTGACTGTCGTTGTTGTTATTGTCACTCTGAGCTTGTCGAAGAGTTTTTCTAATTATAGTAAATTATCTACATTATAATAGCTTATCCTTCGACAGGCTCTGGATGACAAGGATAACTTAGAAACTTAAAATTAATTTCTTGAAATCATCTGTTTGTAATAAATCAATAATATTGTTGATATCATCTCCAATCAAACGATCGTCTTCTAATTTTGGACAAACTGAACGAACTTTTGCGAAAACTTCTTCTAAGAATGCACTTGTTTTACGTGGTCTTCTAAATTCTAAACCTTGACAAGCATACATTAATTCGATTGCTAAAACACGTTCTACATTGTCTAAAACTTGGTTGAATTTTCGTCCAGAAATACTTCCCATCGAAACGTGATCTTCTTGCCCTAAAGAAGTCGGAATACTATCTGCCGATGCAGGGAAACACAATGTTTTGTTTTCTGTACAAAGTGCGGCTGAGGTATATTGAGGAATCATGAAACCAGAATTTAAACCAGAGCTTTCGGTTAATAATTTTGGTAAACCATATTTTCCTTCGATCAATAAATATTGACGACGATCCGAAATATTTCCTAATTCTGAAGCTGCAATTGTTGCGTAATCTAACACCATTGCTAATGGTTGTCCGTGGAAGTTTCCACCAGAAATAGCTTCTTCGTCCGAAACAACAATTGGATTATCTGTTACAGAATTTAATTCGATTTCTGCTAATTCTTGCAAATGAAAAAAAGCATTTCGTGATGCACCATGAACTTGAGGCATACAGCGTAACGAATATGGATCTTGTACACGACCACATTCTGCATGAGAGAAAGCAATTTCAGAACCTTTCAATAAATTTCGCATACGTTCTGCAACCAATAAAGTTCCTTTGAATGGACGGACTTGATGCAATTCTTCTTCGAATGGACGAGGCGAACCTTCGTATGCTTCCAGTGATAAAGCACCCGCAACGTCAGCTAAATTCAATAAATATTCGAATTTTTCTAATCCGTTTAAGGCATGAGATAAAATGAATTGTGTTCCATTGATTAATCCTAAACCTTCTTTTGCAGAAAGATGTAAAGGTTGTAAATTATGTTTAGCCAAAGCTTCTTTTGTCGAAACAATTGTATCGCCATCCCAAACTTTTCCTTCACCAATTAATGGTAAAAATAAATGTGATAATGGCGCTAAATCTCCAGATGCTCCAACAGATCCTTTTTCAGGAACGACCGGAATAATATCTTTTTCGACCATTAGTAAAATTCGTTCCACAACATCTAAAGTCACACCAGAATATCCTTTTGATAAAGCATGTGCTTTTGCAATTAACATGGTTTTAGAAATTTCTTTCTTGATTGGATTTCCAACACCAACCGCATGACTGATTAATAAATTATGTTGAAGTTGACGCGTTTCTTCTTCCGAAATTTTAGTGTCGCAAAGTGGTCCAAAACCAGTATTAATTCCATAAACTGTTTGTCCAGAAGCAACTATTTTAGCAACATTTTGTTGCGATTTTAAGATTTGTTGTTTACTCGCTTCATTAAGTTCAATTTCGATGTTTCCTTCTTTGATTCCTTTGTAATCCTCGAACGAAAGAAAATCGATACCGTAAGTTTTCTTGATCATTTTTTCGAATTTGTGATACTTCAAAGATAATCTTTTCATTGATTTGATAAAAGATAGAAATCATTTCAGATGTAATAAATTGAGATTTGATAAGGTTTTATAACACTATCTTTTATAAATTTGCTAAAATTTTTATGTAATGTGTGATAAACATCTTCATGACGAAATAGGGGACGACCATATTTCAGCAAACTTAGAAACGCCTTTGAGAGCTGATGCCTTTGAGTTGTCTGCTGAAGAAAAAGTGGAAAAGATAGAAGCGGATTTCCGTAACATCATGGAAACTTTAGGCTTAGATTTAACAGATGATAGTTTGAAAGGAACGCCAAAACGTGTTGCGAAAATGTTCGTAAAAGAAATTTTTGGTGGTTTATTGCCAGAGCGTAAGCCTGGAATGTCAACTTTCGAAAATAAATATAACTACAATCAAATGTTGGTTGAAAAGGATATCGTGGTTTATTCGACTTGCGAGCATCACTTTTTACCAATCGTTGGACGTGCACATGTTGGTTACATCTCGAAAGGGAAAGTAATCGGTTTGTCTAAAATGAATCGTATTGTAGAATATTATGCAAAACGTCCGCAGGTACAAGAGCGTTTGACAATGCAAATTGTGAAAGCAATGCAAGAAGCTTTGGGAACTGATGATGTTGCATGTATTATTGATGCGAAACATTTGTGTGTAAATTCGCGCGGAATTAAAGATATCGAATCAAGTACTGTAACAGCTGAATTTGGTGGAGCTTTTAAAGAAAGTGAGCAATTAAGAAAAGAGTTTATTTCGTACATCGGAATGAAAACTCCTTTCAATGTTTAAATTATAAATCCTATAAAATGGTAAAAGAAAATCAATTAAAATTACATAATTCCTTAACGGGACAGAAAGAAACGTTCGAACCAATTAATCAAGATAATGTTGGAATGTATGTTTGTGGACCTACCGTTTACAGTAATGTGCATCTTGGAAATGTACGTACGTTTATGTCGTTTGATATGATTTATCGTTACCTAAAATTTTTGGGTTACAAAGTTCGTTACGTTCGTAATATTACTGATGCTGGACATTTAACGGATGATGGAAATGTAGAAAATGATCGTTTTGTAAAACAATCTAAATTAGAGAAATTAGAACCAATGGAAATCGTACAGAAGTATACAGTTGATTTTCATAAAGTTTTAGAAAAATTTAATTTACTACCTCCAACAATCGAGCCTACAGCGACAGGTCATATTTTAGAACAAATTGCTTTAGCAGAAAAATTAATTGATTTAGGATTTGCTTATGAAGTAAACGGATCAGTTTATTTTGATGTGGAAGCTTACAACAAAAAAGGACTTGATTATGGTGAATTGAGTAACCGTAACATCGAAGAATTAATCAATAATACAAGAGATTTAGACGGGCAAGGAGAGAAAAAGAATCCAGTGGATTTTGCACTTTGGAAAAACGCTTCGCCTGCTCACATTATGCGTTGGGCTTCTCCTTGGGGAGATGGTTTCCCTGGTTGGCACTTAGAATGTACAGTGATGAGCACAAAATATCTTGGAGATTATTTTGATATTCACGGAGGAGGAATGGATCTTAAATTCCCTCACCACGAATGTGAAATTGCGCAAGCAAAAGGTTCTAATGGTCACGAACCAGTAAAATATTGGATGCATGCGAATATGTTGACGATGAATGGTCAGCGTATGAGTAAATCGACTGGAAATTACATTTTACCTATGCAATTAGTGAATGGTGAAAATGATTTCTTCGAAAAACCATTTCATCCAGCTGTTGTACGTTTTTGTTTCTTACAAGCGCATTATCGCAGTGTTTTAGATATTTCGAATGATGCAATGTTAGCTTCCGAAAAGGGATATAATCGTTTGGTTGAAGCATTAAAAACATTAGAAACAATTACGCCAAAGAAAACATCTACCGTTAATATTGATGAATTAGAAACGAAATTATATACCGCAATGGATGATGATTTCAATACGCCGATATTGATCGCACATTTATTTGATGCAGTGAAAATGATTAATTCAATCAAAGATAGTTTCGAGAATATTATAGCAGAAGATTTAGAACGTTTAAAAGCAATTATGAATGGTTTTGTTCATGATGTTTTAGGTTTGGATACAGAAGCTGCAAACGAAAGTTCAGATAAATTAGATGGTGTTGTAAAAATGCTAATCGAAATGCGTAATCAGGCACGTGTAGATAAAAATTGGGCATTATCAGATCAAATTCGTGATGAATTAAGTGCATTAGGTATCCAACTAAAAGACGGCGCTGACGGAACAACTTTCACTTTTTAAGAAAGATTTATAAAATATTTAACCCACTTAGAAATAAGTGGGTTTTTTTGTATCTCTCAATTTTAGATTACTTTTGTAAGGATTTATTCAACAGGATGAAAAAAACAATCATTGGTTTATTTTTATTAGGAGCTGTTGTAGCGCAAGCTCAGGAGGATTCAATAAAAGTTTTAAAACCATTAAAAGGATCATCAACAAATGATTCGGTTACATATTATAAAACCAAAATAGACGATTATAAGTTTTGGACAAATGGCAGAAAACCAGAGGTTTTGGATACGACATTAAGTATCAAAAACTATTATAATCAAAATTTTATTCGCAATGATGCGTTCGGAAAATTATTTTTTCCGAATGTTGGTGGTGTAGTGGTGGATTTGGAGTATCAAAATACGCCATTCAATCCGTCGATGTTACCAACTGGTAAAAAATACAATTATTATTATGCAAATGATATCAAATATTATGATGTCAAAACGCCATATACCGAGTTTATTTACGAGAATGGTGTTAAAGAAGGTAACTTTTTGTCTTCAACATTTTCGCATAATTTCAACAAGCAATTCAATTATACGTTTCATTATCGTGGATTAATTTCTGAAGGTCGTTATCGTCATGAAAAAGCGCAGAATAATACCTTTGTTTTTTCATCAAATTATAAAACAAAATCGGAACGTTTCAAATTGTGGTGGAACTATGCAGCACAAAATCTGAAAAATAATGAGAACGGTGGAATAGAAGATATCAACGATTTTATTTTGCAAGATGATCGCAGAATGACAAATGTTCGTAATATTCCCGTGAATTCGCAGACAGCAAAATCTGAATTTGATGCACGTCGAATTGAATTGAATGCTTCGTACGGAATCTTAAAAAAAATGAATGAAAAAGATTCGACTTTTTATAATCCAATTGAATTGAAGAATAAATTTTCGTATGAAAAACAAAAATATCGCTACGAGGATACGTCACCAAACGGAACTTTATATTCTACACCGATTATTACAGGAATGGATTATAGAAGTAAAAAGAGTTTTACAGATTTATCCAATACGACAACTGCTGGTTTTCAGTGGACAGATCGTGTGAAGATAGAGGCTGGTGTTAAATTCCAGAATTTGCGCGTTTTTGCTGATCAAGCCATGACGATTGTTGCAGTTCCAAAGCAAATAGAGGAAAATCTTTTTGGAGTTGTTGGAAAAGTGGATTTTGATTGGAATGAAAAATTGAAACTTTACGGAAATGTTGAATATCTGCAATCTGATAATTACAAAAGTGTTTACAATGTAGATGCGGTTTTAGATGTGACGCCGATAGAAGGTTATACATTGAGTGCTGGAGCGGTTATTCAGTCAAAACTTCCTTCGTTGAATGCAGTTTACAATCAAAGTTTCTTTAATAATTTTAACTACGTTAATAAATTTGAAACCGAAAATATTCAAAATCTTTTTGCAAAGTTAAAGTTAGATAAAGTTAACACAACCTTAGAAGCCTCAATTTATAATATTGACAATAAAGTATATTTAAACGAATTGTTGGTTTATAAACAATTGACAGATAATATTAATTATTTCAAGATAAAAGGTGAAAATCATTTACGTTTCGGAAAGATTAATTTAGTTTCGACAGCACAATATCAAAAAGTAACGAAAAACGAAGAATATATGCCTTTACCAGATTTCTTGATTCGTGAAACATTGTATTGGCAAGGAGAATTATTCAATAAGAATGCTCAATTACAAGCTGGTATTAATGCAACATATTTTACGAAATACAATGGTTTGCGTTACATCCCAATTCTGAACGAATTTGCATTGCAAGATCCAGCAAGTATACAAGAGATTGGTGGTTATCCTATTTTGGATGTTTTTATCAATTTCAAGGTTCGTAATATGCGTTTTTACATTCGTGGTGAGCATATCAATGCATCGTTTACAAAACAACCTGATTATTTTGCAGCGCCAAATGTTCCGTACCGAGATTTCAAGTTTCAACTTGGCTTGAAATGGAATATTTTCAGTTAAAATAATTACAAATTATATAGAAAAACGACTTCAAGATGAGGTCGTTTTTTTTTGTCTAAAATCATTTGTGTAGAATAATTCTAAATAGTTATTTTTAGAAAAATTTTATACATGAAAAAATTCCTACTTTTATTTTGTTTGATTTTCTCTCAAATCGGTTTTTCTCAAGAGAAATTATCAATTGCTGAAATCCAAAAAATAAATTCCAAAATCTTAAATACTGAACGAGAAATTTGGGTGAATCTTCCCGAATCGTATTATAATAATAAACTTCAAAAAGTAAATTATCCTGTGATTTATGTGTTAGATGCCGAATCTAATTTTACGTTTTTAACAGGCGTAGTTTCTAAGTTTCAATCGGGATTTTATCCAGAAATGTCTGAATCGATCATTGTCGGAATTACGAATAAAAATGGTGATCGAACAAAAGATTTTACACATGTAAATGATGTTAATTTTCTGAATTTTATTCAAAATGAATTGTTTCCTTTTATGCAGAAAAATTATCGTGTGAATGATTTTCGTTTGTTAATTGGACATTCTTTAGGTGGATATTTTGCGTTGAAAACCTTGTACAACCATCCCAAAACTTTCAATGGATATGTTGCGCACGATCCAAGTGTTTGGTTTAATGACAAAGAATTATTGAATCTATATCAAAATTTAGAAAATCATTCTTTCGAGAATCGATTCTTGATGATAACACAAGTTGGTGAAAGTCAAAATGCAGATCATTTACGAGACCATTATCAAAGTATAAAAAAGGTGGACGAACGTTTGAAATCATCAAAGAATAAATCATTGAATTATCATTACAAACAATATATTGACGAAGAACATGGTTCGGTTCCGATGATTGGCTCGATTGATTATTTGCGTTGGCAGTTTGATGGTTATCGTGTGAATATTAAAGAGATTCCGAATCAACCAAATTTGGTGAAGGATTCTTTTGAAACGATTTCTAGAAAATTGAATTATTCTTTTCAACCAACAGAAACGTATATCAATAATGTTGCAAATTATCTGGTAAAACAAAAGAAAAATGATTTAGCAAAACAGTTTTTTGAACAAAATGTGAAAAATTTTCCTGAAAGTTTACAAGCAAAAGAAGAGTTAGAAAAATTCTTAAATCTATAATAATTTGTTTTTTTGGTTATTTATTTATAGTTTTAGAATATTGATCAATACTAATTTATTAACATTTTAAAATTTAAGCATGAGAAAAATCTTATTAGCAAGTGCTTTTGCACTTTTTGGAACTTTTGCAATGGCAAATGAGGTAGAATTAAAAAATGATAATTCTGAAATTACATCATTAATTGATGATTGTTATTACTATGAGTATGAGGAAGAGTCATTTACTCTTTATTCTGATGGTAGTTGGGAATATGAATACTACTTTGAATCAGGTATATACTGTGATTAATTAGTTTAATCTACTAATAGTTTTAAGGGCCTTTAATAAAAAACAATGAAAATGTATACAGTATTAGTTATTTTAACGTTAATGAACGGATGTTCAGATAAGAAAGCTTTAACAGAAAATGAATTAAATTCAAATAGTATTTCTACTAATGAAATTAAAATGAAAAATGATAAACAAAATATTGGGATTATCAAAAATTCTTATACAATAGAATATGTAGAAACAGTAAAAATAGATGAGGCCAAGGTTGCACAATTACCAGTGCATGCACAGCAAATGATAAAAGATAGACTGTCTAAGCCAAGATACAGTGTTTTGGAAACAAATGGAAATGAATCTATTTATAAGACTTTAGCAACTGAAGATGATAAAAACAATAACCAAGTAGAAAATACGAACGGAAACAAAAGAATTGTAAAAAACACGACCATTTCATTTGTAAGTGATGTATTTTATAAAAATTTGGAAACATCAACTATCTATAAAACAACTGAAATAAAAGGCGAAAAACTTACAGTAATGCAAAAGAGTGATTTGCAAAATTTATGGAAAATTACCAATGAAACAAAATCAGTTGGAGGATATACTGCCCAAAAAGCGACTTTGGATGACCCTAAATTAGGACAAGTTACGGCATGGTATCTTTCTGAGATAGCAATAACAGATGGGCCTGAAATTTTTAATGGTTTACCAGGATTAATAGTAGAAGTAGAAACAGATAAGAAATACATTACTTTAAAATCTATTAATAAAGCAGAAAAAGAAATACAGCTTCCATCATTTTCTAATGTCTTAACGACGCAAGAGTATTCAAAGAAAATGGAAGAACTGAAGCAGTCTTCTATTTCATCAAAAATAGAAAATTCGTCAGGTGTAAAAACAAATAGAATCGTTATTAAAAGTGAATAAAAATAGATGAAAAAAATAGTTTATTTTAAGTTCTTTTTTTTCATCAGTTCGTTACTATTTGCTCAAAATTTGTCTATAAATGGTTATGTAAAAGATAATAACTCCGAACCACTACATAATGCAGTGGTTCAGTTATTTTTAGACGATACGTTTAAAGGTTTTAAAAAAACAAATAGTCAAGGTTTTTTTAATTTTATCAATTTAGAAAAAGGAGTATATACACTAAAAGTTAATGTGCTTAATTATTCTCAATATCAAGAAAATATCGAACTAAATGAAGGTAAATCTATCGAAATATTTTTATCAGAAGAACTTGTTAAATTAGAAGAAGTAATTATTAACAACAAAAGCTTTGGTAAAGTAAAAGAAGATACTATACAATATAATTTAGCAGCAATAAGAACTGGTAATGAAAGAACTTTAGGCGACTTAATAGAAAAGTTGCCTGGATTGCAAATTGATGAAAATGGCGTAGTATATTATCAAGGTAAAAAAATGGATAATATTTTGATTGATGGTGCAGAATTTTTTGGAAACAAACATCAATTAGCAACAAAGAATATTACCGATGAAATGATAGAAGGTATTGATTTGATTTCTAATTACCAACCTAATGATATATTAAAAAGCTTTAGTTCTGGAGGAAAAAAAGTATTAAATATTAAACTAAAAGAAAATTATCAAAATACAATATCTGGGAACGCTTCTTTTGCGTTAGGTAATGATTTTAATACAAATAATAGAATAAACTTATTCAATTTCAATAAAAAAGGCAATATCGCTTTTATCAATCATTACAATACAATAGGAGAAGTCGCTATGACGATGGAAGATTATTTTGAGTTGAACCAAACCATTAAAAGAAATGGTAATGGTGTGTCTAAAATAGATGAAAAGGATATTCCCAGTTTTCTTAGAGAACAACGGAATTTTTATGATCGTAAAAACTTCTTTTCATCACTAAATTATAATCAGAAAATTAACGACAAATTATTAATTAAAAATTATACTTTATTTGATTTTAATACTTCGATTAAAAGACAAGATACATACAAAAATTATGGGATTTTCAAATTAAATGAAATTCAGCAAATTGATGAAAAACCCTATTTTGTTCAAAATGTATTCAATTTGGATTGGAAAATTAACAAAAATAATTACGTAGTATTAGATTCAAAATTTGATTATACTCAAAACACAATAGATTCTGATATTAATCAAAATTTATATTCTGAAAATAGTAAAGAACAAAATTTTATTCAGAAATTAAATTGGTTTAATGTTTTAAATGATAATTTATTGGGAGAATTGACATTAGATTTTAATTCTCAAACAAAAAATTATCTAATAACAGAACAAGAAGAAATTAATACGAACCAATCAAAATTTAATCTTTATAAAATCGGGTACTCAGTAAAATCTTCAAAAAATAAATTTACATATAATTATTATACCAATACATCATTACAAAATTATAATTTATCAACCTTAATAAATCAAAAAAATAAAGAAGAAAATAGATTGTTTAATGCAGTAATAGGAGGTGTGTTTAGTTATTTATACAATAAAAATCTTTTAATATCTTCAAGTTTAATTGTTAATTACTATAATTCTAATCAAAAATCATTAGAACAAAATTTTAGTATTTCTCCAGTAGTATCTCTTGCATATACATTAAATAAAGGAGGAAAATTAACCTTAAAGTATTCCTATTTAGATGCCGGAATTCCAACTTTAGATTTTCTAAATACCTACGAAAGAAGAGTAGATTATTTAACAATATTAGACCAATCATCAATAGACGAACTATTTATAAAAAGAACAAACAGTGTGTCGATAAATTATTTAAAACTAAATCTAAGTAAAGGAAGAACATTTTTTGTAAATGTAAGTTATGATCAAAATAAAAATGATATAGCTGAAGATATACGTTATCAAAATAATTTAATTTACAAAGCGTTTTTTAAGGCAGAACAAACAGATAATTTGTTACTTTTTATTAATTATGATTATATTTTTAATAAAATTCCCATAGCTTTTAAAGCGAATGGAATTCTTAATTATACAGAAAATGTTCAGAAAATTAATAATGAATTAAATAATCTTTATTCAACTAATTTTAATCTAAAAACTAATTTTACATCAAGATTTAAGTCAAATTTACAAGTTTATTATAAAAACACATTCCAAGTGTTTGTTAATGATAATAAGAAAATTGATAGACAAAATATATTTACTATAAAAAATGATTTTGGAGTTACTTACAATTACAAGAATGCTAAAATTAAAGTAGGAGTTTTAAATGATAATCAAATTATTAAAAATATAGAAGTAATAAAAAATACAAACTGGAACTTTTACACTGAAATTGATTATAAATTAAAAAATTTTGATCTATTTATTCAAGGATTTAATTTTATTAATCTTAATCAAAATTCTATGTTAAAAAATATTTCTACAACAGATTATCAAGGTTACGTAAATCTTAAAACTTTATCTGGATATTTAATGGGAGGTATAAGATTTAATTTATAAAAGACTATTTTTAGTAGAATTATCATCAACTTGGTATAAGCAAAGAATAATTTCTATCTTAGTAAAAACAATCTTCATGAAACGATTTATTATCTTATCAACCTTTATATCATCTACAGTTTTTGCGCAAGAATTACACTTAGATCAAGCCAAAAAAATATTTGAATTACCAACGCATTGTATTTCTGTAGAATACCCGAATAAATTAGGAAATGTTTTGGGAAGTGATGCAGATCTTAAAACGCCAAAGCAATTGCGTCCAATTTTTTATGGTTGTTTTGATTGGCATTCGTCTGTGCATGGATTTTGGTCGATTGTGAAATTGATGAAAAATTTTCCTGAATTGGATCAAAATAATCAGGTTAGAAATGAGTTAAATCAATTGATTACAGCAGAAAATGTTGCGGTTGAAATGGCCTTTTTCAATGATAAAAATAACAAGAATTTCGAGCGTACTTATGGTTGGGCTTGGTTGTTACAATTGCAAATGGAATTGAATCATTGGCAAGATAAAGATGCGCAAGTTTGGGCAAAAAATATGAAACCTTTGAGTGATTTGATTATTGTTCGATACAAAGAATATTTGCCGAAATTAGTTTATCCAATTCGTACAGGTACGCATGATAACACAGCTTTTGGTTTGAGCTTAGCGATAGATTATGCACGTTCTGTGAATGATAAAACATTCGAAAAAGTGATTATTGATAATGCTAATCGTCTTTATTTAAAAGATAAAAGTTGCAATATTGCTTTCGAACCAAGTGGATCAGATTTTCTTTCTGCTTGTTTGGAAGAAGCTTTGTTGATGTCTAAAATTCATCCGCATGATGAATATAAAAAATGGCTGAAAGGATTTTTGCCTCTGTTACAAAAAAAGAATTTTGACTTGAAACCTGGTGTAGTTTCGGATCGTACAGATGGACATTTGGTGCATTTGGATGGATTGAATTTTAGTCGTGCAACGGCTTTGTATCAAATCGAACATAAATTGCCAGAGTTAAAACATTTGAATAAAATTGCGCAAAATCATCTCAATTATTCCTTAAATAATATTACAAATGACGATTATATGGGAAGTCATTGGTTGGGAACTTTTGCACTTTATGCGCTGAAAACGAAGCATGAAACAGAAAAATAGTTACGAATAATCTTTCTTAATCTAGTTTAAGATTTTTGAAGAAGCATTAATTTAGTTTTGTCGTATATAATAATTTATACTTATGACAAAACAAGGACTTCCTCAGCTTTTTTTAAGAATAGCTTTGGCTTTTTCCATGCTTTCAGCAGTTGCTGACCGTTTTGGAATTTGGACTGAAAACGTGTCTTGGGGGAATTGGGCATCTTTTGAAGATTATACTCGTACGTTAACTTTTTTTCTTCCAAAATATTTAAGTGAATTAGGAGCCTATGGTGCGACATTTTTAGAAATTCTATTTTCTATTTTATTATTAATAGGATTTAAAACAAGGATTACAGCACTAGGTACATTTTTACTTTTAACAATTTTTGCATTAGCTATGTCTATTGCCTTTGGTGTAAAAGCTACTTTTGATTATTCTGTTTGGACAAGTGCGACAGCAGCACTTTTACTTGCTGTACAATCTCAGTATTTATTTAGTATTGATCAATTAATGATTAATAAAAATGTTGTAGATTGAAAATTAGCTAATAATAGGGATTTTATAACGATAGAATTGAATCTAAATTTGTTTCAAACAAAACTAATACGAAACATTAAATTTTAATTCTATGAAAAAATATTTTTATATCGTCATCGCAATTTTAGGTCTTGCAGCATTCGGATTTAGTCAATATTCGAAAAGTCAATTAGAAGATCAATTGGCTAAAACTGGGAAATGCGTAGAAGGTGTTGTTGTGGAAACTAGCGGAACATTTAAACGTCCGAAAGCAACGATACAATATCCTGTAAATGATGAAGTTTATGAAGTTACTTTACGATCTAGAGCAGATGTGGACGAAGTTGTATTGATAAAATATGATACGCTGAATCCAGAAGAAGTGTTGCTTGTAGATAATTGTAATTAATTATAGTCTCAAGTTTAAATGAAAAATCCACAAAGTTTTTTGGTGGATTTTTTTATATTAATGAATTATCTCTAACGATTAAATTTCTTCTAATGTTGGAATAAATTCTTTTTCGATTTTTTCGAAAGTCTGCATCAAATCAACAAGATTATCTTGTGTGACTAATTTTGTACGATAAGGTTTGAAATTAGGAATTCCTTTGAAATAATTGGTATAATGCATACGTGTTTCCAAAATCCCTGTACGTTCACCTTTCCAATCAATCGCCCAATTTAAGTGATTTTTAGCCGCTTCCATTCGTTCTACAATTGTTGGTTCTGGTAACAATTCTCCTGTTTCTCGATAATGTTTAATTTGCTCGAAAATCCAAGGATAACCAATCGCCGCACGACCAATCATCACACCATCTACACCGTATTTTTCTTTGTATTCGATCGCTTTTTGTGGAGAATCAATATCTCCATTTCCAAAAATTGGAATCTCAATATTAGGGTTCGCTTTTACCTTTGCAATCGGTTCCCAATTCGCTTGTCCTTTATACATCTGCGTACGCGTACGTCCGTGAATTGACAATGCTTTGATACCTGTTTCTTGTAAACGTTCGGCAACTTCATAAATGTTAATTGAATCAGAATCCCAGCCTAAACGAGTTTTTACAGTAACAGGTAAATGCGTACTTTCAACAACAGATTTTGTTAAACGTACCATCAAATCAATATCTTTTAAAACACCAGCTCCTGCGCCTTTACAAACCACTTTTTTTACGGGACATCCAAAGTTAATATCAACAATATCTGGTTGAACAGTTTCAACAATTTTAGCTGACATCGCCATTGCCTCTTCATCTCCACCAAAAATCTGAATACCAATTGGACGTTCGTAATCAAAAATATCTAATTTTTGACGACTTTTTATTGCATCACGAATCAATCCTTCAGAAGAAATAAACTCTGTATACATCAAGTCTGCACCATGCATTTTGCATAGGCGACGAAATGGCGGATCACTCACATCTTCCATTGGTGCAAGCAATAAAGGGAAGTCTGGTAATTCTATGTTTCCTATCTTTACCACGAAATAATTTTTTGCAAAATTACATAAAACTTATGAAAGAAGAACGAAAGTCCGAAGGTGTAAATCAATATTTAAAATTTTCTGCGATGGGAACACAGATGGCGGTAACGATTGCGTTATTTGCTTGGTTAGGAACATTTTTGGATAAAAAAATGGAAACAGAGAAGCCATTATGGACGGCTGGCTTATCTTTGCTGGGAGTTTTTGCAGGATTATATTTGATGTTGAAGCAATTACCAAAAAAATAATTTTAATGATTAAGAAATTTATTCTTTTAGCACTTTCTTTTATTGCAATGGTTGCAATTTTTTGTGGTATTCATTACGCAATTGTTGAGCATTATAATTTTAGCGAAAATCCGCTAATTGTTCCAAAAATGTATTTAATAATTGGATTAATTACATTAATGATTTTGCAAGTTGGTTGTTTTGTGAAGATAAAATTTCCAGAATATGTTGGTTTTGCCTTTATGGGAGGGATGATTGCGAAGATGGCAATTGTATTAGCATTGATTGTTGTGAATGAACAAATTAAATCAAATGTTGTGCAATTAATTATAAGTTATTTTGTAATTTTGCTAGCCGAAGTTTTAGTGTTTATTCGCTTAATTAATTTAAAGTTAAAAAAAGTTTAATGATTTTTAGCATTTGACTTTGGTAAGTGGTTAATTTACTATAATTTTGCACGCAATTTAGAAACAAAGGAATTATACATGAAATTTTCAGCGTTATTAGCGTTTTTATTACTTTTCAATTTCGGATTTGCCTCTACAGCAGTTCCGCACGAAAGTCTTCCAAAAACGTTTGAGGAGTTAATTAAAAGTGAGCAAGTAAAAAGTCAAGAGGAAGCTACTAAAGTGAAATCTGGCGAATCTACATTTAACCCAGTTCCAGGTATCATGCACCACATTGCAGATGCGCACGATTGGCATTTATGGGGAGAAGGAGAAAAAAGTGTAGGAGTTGCATTACCTGTTATTTTATGGGATAATGGTTTACAAGTTTTTATGTCTTCTAAATTTCACCACAATGAAGCGATTGTTGAAAGTAACGGAAATTACTACATCAATTACCACGAAAAAATCTACAAAACAGATGCGCAGGGTACAATCAAACCTCACGTAGACGAAAAAGGAGCTATTCATTTAGAGAATGAAAAACCATTAGATTTTTCTATTACGAAAAATGTAACATCAATGTTAATCTCTTTCGTGATTTTAATCTTAGTTTTCTCTGCAGTTGCATCTAACTACAAAAAAGGAAATATGGTACCAAAAGGTATCGCAGGATTCATCGAGCCAATTATTATTTTTGTTCGTGATGAAGTAGCGATTCCAAATATTGGTGAGAAAAAATACGCGAAATTTATGCCTTATTTATTAACGTTATTTTTCTTCATTTGGATCAACAATTTATTAGGATTGTTACCAGGTGCAGCTAACGTTACAGGTAATATCGCAGTTACGTTTGTATTAGCATTAATTGCATTAATCGTAATTAATTTCTCAGGAAATAAAGGTTACTGGGGACATATGTTATGGATGCCAGGTGTACCGGTTCCAGTAAAATTAATTTTAGCTCCAATTGAGTTAATCGGGATTATTACAAAACCTTTCGCCTTAATGATTCGTTTATTTGCGAACATTACAGCAGGTCACATCATCATTATGTCGTTAATTTCGTTAATCTTTATTTTCCAAACAGAAGCTATGGCAGGTGGATCTATTCCATTAGCGTTATTTATCTACTGTTTAGAGTTATTAGTAGCGGCATTACAAGCGTTCGTATTCACAATGTTAGTTTCGTTATTTATCGGAACAGCAGTAGCAGAACACGATCACCATTAAGAATAAAATATAAAAAACAATAAAATAATTTTTTAATAATTAAATACAATTATCATGACAGGAAGTATTGCAGCAATCGGAGCTGGTTTAGCAGTTTTAGGAGTTGGTTTAGGTATCGGTAAAATCGGTGGATCAGCTATGGAAGGAATCGCTAGACAACCAGAAGCGGCTTCAAAAATTCAAACAGCTATGATTATCGCAGCAGCCTTAATCGAGGGTGCAGGTTTATTCGGTATCGTAGTTGCGTTATTAGGTAACGGATAATATTTGAATTAAAATTAGCTTCAATAACGGTTGGTTGTTGAAGCTAATTCATTAAAAAATTAATTAGTAAAAAATAAAATTTAATACATACACACAATGGATTTAATTACACCTTCAGTTGGTCTTATTTTTTGGACTGCGGTAGTTTTTATCATCTTATTAGTATTGTTAAGATCATTAGCATGGAAACCAATTTTATCTGCTGTTAAAGATAGAGAACAATCTATTCAAGATGCATTAGACGCAGCTAAAAAAGCGAAAGAAGAGATGGCTTTACTTAATGCTCAAAACGAGAAAATCTTAAAAGAAGCTCGTGCAGAACGTGATGCAATCTTAAAAGAAGCGCGTGAAATGAAAGAAAATATCATCAACGAGGCGAAAAATTCTGCATCTGTAGAAGCTAACAAATTAATTGAGAACGCAAAAGCAGCTATCCAAAATGAAAAAGTATCAGCTATGGCAGATATCAAAAATCAAGTTGGACAGTTATCTATTGAAATTGCTGAAAAAATATTAACTAAAGAATTGTCAGACAAATCTGCACAAGAAGCTTTAGTGAATGATGTTATTGATCAAGTTAAATTCAATTAATCATGGCAGGATTCAGAGCAGCACATAGATATGCTAAAGGTTTGATGGAGTTTGCGAATGGAGCAAGCCAAAAAGACGTAGTGTATGCTGAAATGAATGATGTTCGCAAAGTCATTAAAGAGAATGATGATTTAAGAGTTTTCTTAAATTCTCCAGTGATTGATGCAAAGAAAAAAGAAGCTGTATTGAGTGAGATTTTCAAATCTTTATCAAAAACTTCTCAAACATTCATTTCGTTAGTCGTAAGACATGGTAGAGAAAATATTTTGTCTAAAATTGCAGATCAGTTTATTTCATTATACGATTTAGCAAATAATATTGTAACAGCAGAAATTACTTCGGCAGTACAATTAGATCAAAATACAATTGATAATATTGTAGCAAAAGCAAAACAAACTTTAGCTACAAATAGTCAAGTAAAAGTAGAGAACAAAATTGATGCATCTTTAATTGGAGGTTTCGTTTTAAAAATAGGAAACAATCAAGTTGATTCGTCAATCAAAACTAAGTTAGCTACATTAAAAAAAGATTTTTCGAAAAACGAATACATTCCTAAATTTTAAATATTTCAGAAATGCCAGAAATAAATCCAGCTGAAGTTTCAGCTATATTAAAACAACAACTTACAAGCTTTGATTCATCAGTTGAATTAGCAGAAGTAGGAACCGTTCTAACTGTTGGGGATGGTATTGCTCGTGTTTACGGGTTAGACAATGCTCAATACGGAGAATTAGTAGAATTCTCAAACGGGTTAGAAGGAATGGTACAAAACCTTGAAGAAGACAATGTAGGTATTGTACTTTTCGGACCTTCAAAAGGTATTAAAGAAGGTGACACTGTAAAACGTACAAACAAAATTGCATCTATTAACGTAGGTGAAGGAATGTTAGGACGTGTTGTAGATATGTTAGGAAATCCTATCGATGGTAAAGGACCAATCGAAGGACAATTATATGAAATGCCTATCGAGCGTAAAGCTCCTGGGGTTATCTATCGTCAACCAGTAAACGAACCATTACAAACAGGTATCGTTTCTATTGACTCGATGATTCCAATTGGACGTGGACAACGTGAGTTAATCATTGGTGACCGTCAAACAGGTAAAACTTCTGTTGCTTTAGATGCAATCTTAAATCAAAAAGAGTTTTACGATAGAGGTGAAACAGTTTTCTGTATCTATGTTGCAGTAGGACAAAAAGGTTCTACAGTTGCAGGAATCATGAAAACATTACAAGACCACGGTGCCGATAAATATACAGTAGTAGTTGCTGCTAATGCATCTGATCCTGCTCCAATGCAAGTATATGCTCCAATGGCAGGTGCTGCAATCGGAGAGTACTTCCGTGACTCTGGTCGTCCAGCATTAATTGTTTATGATGATTTATCTAAACAAGCTGTTGCATACCGTGAGGTGTCTTTATTATTACGTCGCCCACCAGGACGTGAAGCATATCCTGGAGACGTTTTCTACTTACACTCTCGTTTATTAGAGCGTGCTGCAAAAGTAATCAAAGATGATGCAATTGCATCTCAAATGAATGATTTACCAGAATCTATGAAAGGTATCGTAAAAGGTGGTGGTTCTTTAACTGCTTTACCAATTATCGAAACTCAAGCTGGTGACGTTTCTGCATATATCCCAACAAACGTAATTTCGATTACAGATGGACAAATCTTCTTAGAGTCTGATTTATTCAACTCAGGTGTTCGTCCAGCGATCAACGTAGGTATCTCTGTATCTCGTGTTGGTGGTTCTGCACAAACAAAACCAATGAAAAAAGTATCTGGTACATTAAAATTAGACCAAGCACAATATCGTGAGTTAGAAGCTTTCGCGAAATTTGGTTCTGATTTAGATGCAGCTACAAAGAACGTAATTGGTAAAGGTGAACGTAACGTTGAGTTATTAAAACAAGGTGTTAACGCTCCAATTCCAGTAGAAGAACAAGTAGCAGTTATTTATGCTGGTACTAACGGTATGTTGAAAAACGTTCCAGTTAACCAAGTGAAAGAGTGGCAAGCTGATTTTGTTGAGTTAATGCGCAACAAATATGCAGACACTTTAACATCTATCCGTTTAGGTAAATGGACTGATGAAATTATGGATGTATTGAAGAAAGTTATCACAGAAACTACTTCTAAATACTAATAAAATATAAATGAAACTTAGAGGTTTCCGAATCTCTAAGTTCCTTTTAATCCTTCATCTCAAATAGAATTATGCCAAATTTAAAAGATATACGTAACCGTATTACTTCTGTAGGTTCTACAATGCAGATTACAAGTGCTATGAAATTAGTTTCTGCTGCAAAACTAAAACGTGCTACAGATTCTATCGTACAGTTACGTCCTTATGCAGATAAATTACGTGAACTTTTACAAAATGTAAGTTCTACTTTAGAAGCTGAAGTAGGAGGTGCATTAACAGAAGAGCGCGAAGTTAATAAAGTACTTTTAGTCGTTATTAACTCAAATAGAGGTTTATGTGGAGGATACAACTCAAGCATCATCAAAAAAGTAAATGCGTTATTAGCTGGCGAATTAGCAAGTAAACACGTAGAGATTTTAGCAATTGGTAAAAAAGCTAATGATACTTTTAGTAAAACACAAACTATCTATAAAAATGCATCAAGCATTTGGGATAATTTAAATTTTGCAGATGTAGCTGAAATTGCAGACGATTTAGTAGAGAAATTTACTGCAGGTGACTTTGATCAAATCAGAATTATCTACAATCAATTTCAAAATGCAGCTGTTCAAATTGTACAAGACGAACAATTTTTACCAGTCGTTTTAGAGAAAACTGAAGAAGAAGCAAACAATTCAGCAGAGTTAGATTATATCTTCAACCCTTCGAAAGAAGAAATTTTAAGAGACTTAATCCCTCAAACGTTGAAAACGCAATTATTCAAAGCCGTATTAGATGCTAACGCTTCTGAGCACGGAGCACGTATGACTGCAATGCATAAAGCAACAGACAACGCAAGCGAGTTACAAAAAGGATTGAAAATTCAATACAATAAAGCTCGTCAAGCTGCTATTACAAACGAGATCTTAGAGATCGTTGGTGGTGCAGAAGCATTGAATGCGTAAGAACAAAGACTTATATTATTTTAAATAGAAAAGCAACTTCATCTCGAAGTTGCTTTTTTTATAATGTTTACTTTAGATTATAAAGAAGTAATAAAACTTTTAATAGATTCTAACAATTATATTTATCATTCGGAATAAAAATCTATAAAACACTTTTGAATAATTATTCTTTAACATATGTATTGAAGAAATACTTCTACTTAGTTATTACTTTATTCAGGATGATAATTTGTGTAATCATATATCTAATTAGAATTCTTATTAGTTCAATCTTATTATAAGTTAGAATGAAATAAATTATTTCCTCAAGACATTTCAATAAAAACGTCAAGTGATTTTACCTAAAACCTAAGGAGGTTTTAGGTAAAATGTCTCGACGTTTTATATCAAACAAAAAGTCCTAAGCAATGCTCAGGACTTTTCTATTGTTATAATCGAAACTTAGTTTCTACTTATTTCATTTGAAATAATGGGCGAGAAGACATAAACTCATTTACACGATCTGCAACTCCATCAATGATTTCTTCGTTATTAATATTCATTAATACTTCGTCAATCAAGTCAGCAACAGTTTGCATATCTGCTTCAACCAACCCACGAGTTGTTACAGCTGCCGTACCCAAACGAATCCCCGATGTAATGAAAGGAGATTTATCATCGAAAGGAACCATGTTTTTGTTACAAGTGATTTCTGCCAAAACTAAAGCGTTTTCTGCTTGTTTCCCAGAAATACCTTTGTTACGTAAGTCGATTAACATACAGTGATTATCTGTACCTCCAGAAACAATGTCATAACCTCTTGCAACCAATGCCGCAGCCAAAGCCTTCGCATTCTTCACAACTTGTACAATATAGTCCATATAACCGTCAGATAATGCCTCTTCAAAAGCAACAGCTTTAGACGCGATTACATGCTCCAAAGGACCACCTTGTGTACCAGGGAACACTGCTCCGTTCAAGATTTGAGACATCATTTTCACTTCATTTTTAGGAGTTTTTGCTCCCCAAGGGTTCTCAAAATCTTTCCCCATCATAATAACTCCACCACGAGGACCACGTAAAGTCTTGTGAGTTGTCGTCGTTACGATATGACAATGAGGCATAGGATCGTTCAAGATTCCGCGGGCAATTAATCCAGCAGGATGCGAGATATCAGCCAATAACAAAGCACCAACTTCATCAGCTACCTCACGAAATTTAGCATAATCTATGTCTCTTGAGTAAGCCGAAGCACCACAAATTATCATTTGAGGCTTCTCTTTACGAGCAGTTTCTGCCATAGCTTCGTAGTCAATTCTCCCCGTCTCTTTGTCCACTCCATAAAAAGAAGTTTGGTAAGTTAACCCAGAAAAGTTAACAGGAGAACCGTGTGTTAAGTGACCTCCGTGAGATAAATCGAATCCTAAGATCTTGTCTCCTGGTTTCAAACACGCTAAGTAAACAGCTGCATTTGCCTGAGAACCTGAGTGAGGTTGCACGTTTGCATACTCCGCATTAAACAACGCTTTCAAACGATCAATTGCAATAGTTTCCACTTCGTCTACAACTTCGCAACCACCGTAGTAGCGCTTTCCAGGGTAACCTTCTGCATATTTATTTGTTAAAACAGAACCCATCGCGCGCATTACGTTGTCCGAAACAAAGTTTTCTGACGCGATTAATTCAATTCCATTCAGTTGTCTTTCTTTTTCTTCTTCAATCAAATCGAAGATTACATCTTGTGCCATGTTTTGTTTGTATTAATTGTGTTTCAAATATAAGCTTTTATCATTAGAATTTCTAACTGATATATTCGCAATAACCTAAGAATTATGAAAACAATTTTTCTTATCATTTGGGCGTTCCCTTCGGGCGGGCTATCCGTTGCAATCTTTGCTTTGCAACTCCGCTATCGCTTCGTTTCACGCAAAGGATTTCTACTACTATCACTAACGCATCTCGAGTTGTGAGTAATAAGTTCTGAGTTTTGAGTAATAATATTTATACTTTTTTCAGAATCATACCTTATTAATAATTGAAAACCAATTTACTTATTCAAAGGAATTTCAAATGACCTTTCAATAAAAAGGCGTAAAAAAATGAAGAAATTCGAAGCGATAAAAAGATTTAACCGATAGGTTTTTAAATCTTTTCGCGTAGAATGAATCATTTTTAGCCGATTTATTGAGGTCTTGATTTTTTTGTTTCGTTTTTTCATCAAGGAAAAAATGAAAATAGTTTTCTAAGTTCTTCAAAATTTCTAATTTCTAAACCAATAAACTATCAATTTCTCTCATTAAATTTACAGCATGAAAAACCCTACTTTTTGCATTGGTTTAATGTCTGGAACTTCGTTAGATGGTTTGGATATTTGCTATGTCCGATTTGATGATAACCAACATTTCGAAATTTTACTTGCCGAAACTATAGATTATTCATCTGATTGGCGAAAAAAACTAACAGAAGCTTTTCAATATTCGGCAATAGATTTATGTCAATTAGATGTAGAGTTTGGTTATTTTCTTGGGGAGAAAGTAAAAGAATTTATTCATAAAAATAAGATTGGAAAAGTAGATTTTGTTGCATCTCACGGGCAAACTATTTTTCATCAACCGCAGAAATCATTCACTTTGCAAATAGGAAACGGTGCAGCAATAGCGTCGCGTTGTCAACAAAAAGTGGTGTGTGATTTCAGAACACAAGACGTTATTTTAGGAGGACAAGGAGCCCCTTTGGTTCCGATTGGAGACGAATTATTATTTTCTAACTATGATGCATGTTTAAACCTTGGAGGTTTTTCGAATATTTCGATGAATAGAAATGGAAAACGAATTGCGTTTGATATTTGTCCGATTAATATTGTTTTGAATCATTATGCCAAACAACTCGGGTTTGAATATGATATAAATGGAGAATTAGCAGAACAAGGATATATTAATACTACATTAGTTGGAGAATTGAACCTTCTGAATTTTTATCATCAACCTTTCCCAAAATCATTAGGTTTTGAATGGGTAACGAATGAGTTTTTAACAATTGTTGATAAGTACGATATTCCTACCGAAGATAAACTGAGAAGTTGTGTGGAGCATTTCGTAATTCAAATTAAAAATACCTTTGCTTTATACGATATCAACAATGTGTTGATAACTGGAGGAGGAGTTCGAAATTCATTTTTTATCAATCGTTTACGAGAATTATCAACTGTTGAAATCATCATTCCAACTGATAATTTAATTGATTTTAAAGAAGCTTTAATTTTTGCATTCCTTGGATATCGACGTGTTCATAACGAAATAAATTGTTTGGCATCTGTAACAGGAGCGAGCAAAGACCATTCGTCTGGAATTATATATAATCTATAAAATCTATATAATTAATAGAGTTTAAAAATATTTTATTTACATTTGTTCGGTAACAAAGAATAAATGCGATATGAAATATTCGAAAAATAAAGATGTTATTTTACTTCATGGCTTATTTGGAAGCCTTAGTAATTGGGGAAATGTTATCAAGAATCTTGAAGAAAATTACAATGTTTATACACCAACTTTTCCTTTATTTTCTACTCATTTCAAAAGAAATTCACTTCAAAATTTAGTTCAATTTCTAGAAAATTATATTAAATCCAATAAAATTGAAAATCCAATATTAATTGGAAATTCTTTGGGTGGACATATTGCGTTGTTATATGCGTTGGCGCATCCAAATTTGGTTGATAAATTGATTTTAGCAGGAAGTTCTGGTTTATATGAAAACAATTTACAAGCTTCTTTTGTACGTGTGCGAGATTATGAGTATATCAAAAATAAGGTAGAAGAAGTTTTTGAAACAAAAAATGTTGTTACAAAAGAATTGGTAGATGATGTTTTTTCGACCGCTAATACGCCTACAAAAGCTTTGTCTATAATTTCGATTGCGCGAGATGCAAAGCGACAAAATTTGAAACATCTTTTACATAAAATAGATCAGCCAGTTTTGTTAGTTTGGGGAAAACAAGATATTGTGACACCGCCAGATGTTGCTGAAGAGTTTTTTGCACATTTACCTAATGCAAAATTAGCTTATATCGATCATTGTGGTCATGTGCCGATGATGGAGCAGCCGATACTTTTTAATCAACATATTAATCAATTTTTAAGTGCTTAAAAATGAATCATCCCGAGTATTTAGCTTTTGCTTTACCAGCTTTTTTTCTTTTTTTATGGCTTGAATATGTAGTTGTTAAAAAGAAGAAATTAAAGAATATCTATAAATATGAAAGTTCGGTTTCTAATATTTCAATAGGAATTGCAGAACGATTATTGAATCTTTTTATTACGGTAAGTTTTTACAATTTGTATGTTTGGATTTACGAAAATTATCGTCTTTTAGATATTTCAAATGCTTGGTGGATTTGGGTTGTGATGCTTTTAGCGACAGATTTTGTTTGGTATTGGTATCATCGTTTGGGACATGAAGTCAATATTTTTTGGGGAGCCCATATTGTGCATCATCAATCCGAAGAATTCAATTTCACGGTTGCGGCTCGTATCACGACTTTGCAAGCAATTGTTCGCAATGTTTTTTGGTGTATTTTGCCTTTTATTGGTTTTCATCCAAACTTAGTAATGACCATTTTAGTGATTCATGGCGTGTATTCTTTTTTTACGCATACGCAGATTTTGGAGAAACAAAAATGGCTTGAATATATTTTTATAACGCCTTCTCTTCATGGTGTTCATCATGCTTCTGACGAAAAATATTTGGACAAAAATTATGGAGATGTATTTGTTTTTTGGGACAAATTATTTGGTACTTTTCAGAAAGAAGAAGAAAAACCCAAATATGGATTAACTCATCCTATCAATAGTTACAGTTTTTTGTGGCAACATTTTCATTATTATTTAGAGTTGTACGAGGCTGCTCGAAGAAAATCATCTATTAAAGAAAAATTGACAATATATTTTGGTAGTCCAGCGGTTATGGATCAGGAAATAAGACCAATTATTGAAAAGAAATGGATGTCTAAGAATAAAGTGAATAGTTATCATTTCAAATACAAAGGTTATATTAATTTACAATTGATTTTATCGTTTTTTGCGATGAGTATTCTAACATATTACTTTGATCAATTTGATAATTTAACCAAAGGTTTCTTCGTTGTATTTGTCTTGATTACATTAATAAATATTGGTGCACAATTAGAACAAAAAAGATGGGTACCGTATTTAGAACATATTAGATTTTTAGTGTTTTGTAGTTTTTTTATCATTCAATCTCATAATTATTTCTTGCTGATTTTACCTTTCATATTTGTTTTTATCATCGAAAAGATGTTTAATTTTAGCAATTGGTATCAAAAAAGTATTTTAAAGATTATATAAATGATAATTTAGGTCTTATTGTTTCGTTTAGATTAGGCGGTTAAAAACGAGTTCATTATTTTTACCAAATTAAAAAAAATAAAATGATTGTTTCTAAACTATTTCAAAAATTTATTCATAGCCAAACTTCTGGCGGAATTACTTTAATTTTCTGTACACTATTTTCGTTAATTGTTGCCAATTCAATGTTTGCTGATTCTTACCAAAGCCTTTGGCATTTGGATCTATTCGGGCATTCTTTTGCACATTGGATTAACGATGGGCTAATGGCCATTTTCTTTTTCTTAATTGGATTAGAATTAAAACGTGAAATGCTAATTGGAGAACTTTCCAATGTAAAGAAAGCAATTTTACCCATTTTTGCTGCAGTTGGAGGTATGTTACTTCCTGCTGGAATTTTTGCTGCTTTGAATTACGGAACTGATACCATTAATGGATTTGGAATTCCAATGGCTACTGATATTGCATTTGCCGTTGCAGTGATTACAATGTTAGGTAAAAGAGTACCAATGTCTTTAAAAGTGTTTTTAACGGCACTTGCAGTAATTGATGATTTAGGTGCTATTTTGGTGATTGCATTATTTTATCCTAATCCTGAGTTACCTTTTGATATTACTCAATTTGGGATTGCAATGGGTGTTTTAGCTTTATTATTTGGTTTAAATCGAATGAAGGTGAATACAATCATACCTTATATAATTGGTGGAATTATTGTATGGTGGTTTATGTTACACTCAGGAATACACGCAACAATTGCAGGTGTTTTAGTGGCTTTTACAATTCCTTTTAATAAAGATCAATCCAAATCTCTTTGTGCAAAAGCAGAACACTTTTTACATTTACCAGTTGCCTTCATCATTTTACCATTATTCGCTTTAGCAAATACAGCAATTACTATTGATGGTGGAGGATTCTCACATTTTAGTTTCCCGTTAGCAGCTGGAATTTTCTTAGGTTTAGTAGTAGGTAAACCAATTGGTGTAACCTTAGCGACTTTTATAGCTGTAAAATTGGGATTAAGTGAATTGCCAACAGCTGTAAACTTTAAACGTGTTTTTGGTGCAGGAATGTTAGCAGGAATTGGTTTTACAATGTCTATTTTCGTATCGATTTTGGCGTTTAAAGATCCTGATTATGTGAATGAAGCTAAATTAATGATTCTTGTAGCTTCGGTAGCTGCAGCAGTTTTTGGATTCTTTTATTTAAAAAGAACTTTAACGACTCGTCAGGATTATTCAGATTAATTGAACAAAATATTCATCATATCAAGTCGATTTTTTCTTCGGAAGAAATCGACTTTTATTTTATCCCTGCGTATCTTCGTATAAATTTTTGTACAAATGAGAACGTATCAAGAAACCATTGATTGGTTATTTTCTAATTTACCAATGTTTCAACGTGTTGGAGCATCAGCAATGAAAGCAGATTTAACAAATATTACAGCTTTATGCGAATATATGGGAAATCCTCAAACTAAATTTAAAACTGTTCATATTGCAGGAACAAATGGTAAAGGAAGTACGTCTCATATGTTGGCTTCTATTTTTCAGGAAGCGGGGTACAAAACAGGTTTAACAACTTCTCCACATCTCAAAGATTTTCGCGAACGAATTCGTGTAAATGGAGCAATGGCTGATGAAGAATTTGTGATTGACTTTGTAAGTAAACATGAAAAAAAAATCATCGATCAAAAAGCGTCTTTTTTCGAAATAGCAATTGCGATGGCTTTCGAATATTTTGCACAACAAAATGTAGATATCGCAATTATAGAAACTGGTTTGGGCGGACGATTAGATTCAACTAATATTATTTTACCAGAACTTTCTGTGATTACGAACATTGGTTTAGACCATACACAATTTTTGGGTGATACATTGGACAAAATTGCATTTGAAAAAGCTGGAATAATCAAACCAAATACTGCGGTTGTAATTGGTGAAACAACAGCCGAGACAAAACCAGTTTTTGAGCAAGTTGCAAAAGATAGAAATGCTGAAATCATTTTTGCAGAAGAAAAACATTTTCAAGATTTACCTTCAGATTTGAAAGGTTCTTATCAAATCAAAAATAAACGTACCGTTTTAACCGCTATTGAACAATTGCAAAAACAAGGTTGGACAATTTCTTCTGAAAATATTACAAATGGCTTATTGAATGTTGTAAAGAATACAAATTTACGCGGACGTTGGGATATTTTAGGACAACATCCATTAATTGTTGCAGATACAGCGCACAATCCGCATGGTTTAGCAGAAGTTTCGAAACAAATAAATGAACAAGCGTACAATCAATTACATTTAGTTTTAGGATTTGTGAATGATAAAGATGTTTTATCTATTTTAAATTTTTTTCCAAAAAAAGCAACCTATTATTTCTGTCAACCAGATGTTCCTCGAAAATATGATATCGATGAATTGTATAAAATAATTCCAGAAGATATTACCGATAAACACTTTTTTGATACAGTAGAAAAGGCATTAATTGCAGCAAAATCAAATGCAACAGAAAATGACATGATTTACATTGGGGGTAGTACTTTTGTTGTAGCTGAGGTTATTTAATTCTAGAGTATAATAAACATTGATTAGCATAACAACGATAACAATAATTACTATCAACTAAAAAAGGAGAACCTCATGTTCTCCTTTTTTTTGATTCTGTCACTCCTATTTTATAAAAGAGCTTCTTTATAGAAACTTAATTATGATGTCATCAGCATCGTATCCATTATATTATTAACTATACTGAATAAATTATTCTCGCTTTGCGACAATTCCTCCCGAGTAGTTAACTATAAAGTATCCCTTTTTCTTTTCTTTTTGTTAAGAAAAGCAAAAGGTCTAATCATTTTATGAAGTTAAAAGGCATTCTTGAGTAATTAACAAGTTTAATTTTCCTGTCGTTTCGAGCTTGTCGAGAAATCTATCTCGTTATAATTTTCTGCGGTAAAAACGGGCTTTTCCCGTCTAAAATCTCTTATCTCGCATCTCACATCTAAAAATTCTCAAAAAATATTTCCCGTCATAACAGTTAGTTAGGGATATAAAGTAAAATAAATGTAAAATGTGTTTGGAAGTTCGGAAAAATGGGTTGTATATTTGCAATCCCAATACGAAAGACGAGTAGTATTGTAGTTGACATAAAGTAAAACAAGCGACAAAATTTTTAAAAATAAATTTTGTTGAATTAGAAATAAGTTTTACCTTTGCGACCGCAAATAACGAGAGTGATTTTGCTGCGAAGTAAATTGACTTATTGAAATAAAAACTTTAAATTTTTTAAAATAAAATTTTGTTAGTTAAAAAAATAAGTATTACCTTTGCAACCGCAAATACCGAGAGGATTTGCTAAATGAGAAGTTCATTTGAAATTATAAAATATACAGAAGAAAAAATAGCCGAATAAAACGAAGTCAATCCTTTAATAATGGAGCTATAGGAAATTCGAAGTTGTAAAAACATAGGTAGCAATACCAAAAGAAAAATTACAATGGAGAGTTTGATCCTGGCTCAGGATGAACGCTAGCGGGAGGCTTAACACATGCAAGCCGAGGGGTATAGTTCTTTCGGGAGCTAGAGACCGGCGCACGGGTGAGTAACGCGTATGCAACTTGCCCTACTGAAAAGGATAGCCCTTCGAAAGGCGGATTAATACTTTATAACAGATTTAATGGCATCATTAGATTTTGAATGATTTATCGCAGTAGGATAGGCATG
>NZ_DICC01000015.1:0-14240 GCF_002415215.1 Empedobacter sp. UBA5036 | reverse complement strand
AGTTTTTGGTACAGTGTCGTTTTAATAACTCACCTTTATTATTTTATATTGCCTAATTGATCATTCCTATATTATAAATTTTTTTATTTTTCCCACTCAAATATTAATTCTATATCAACTCTTTCTCTTTTTGGAAATTTAAAGTTACTATCTATTTCTCTTAGTTTATTTTTAATTCTTTCTGGTGTTTCAAATTTCAATTTTGGATATTCTTCAATATTTTTAATTTCATATGAAGTATCTAATAAAGGGTTTTTAATATTACTAACTTCAATTTTTGTAGCGTTTTTTAAAAACCATGAGTATCTTTTTTTATCTTCTTCAATAGAAACAATAGCTCCAGGTAATCCATTAAACTTCCATGGACCAACAGAAATTGGAATATCTAATGTAAACCAAACAGTATAATTCCTACCTCTAAAAGAAGTAGTGGCTTTCCTAATATTCAAATTATTTTCTTTTTTTATTTCGTCCCATATCTTCCAATTCATTTTAGGGGTTTTTTCTTTAAATATGAACATTTCTACATCTATTTGTTCTTGTATTATTACAACAGAATCTTTTAAATTACTATATATCAAATCATTATCTAAAAAATTTTGATTTAACACAATGTTATTGGCATCTATCGAATTAGTATCTGTATTTTTTAATTTCTTTTCTACTGTATACAAACTTTCTTTTGTTTTTACATTGTATTCTAATGTTGTATTATATATAGTCGTTTTATTAAATATAGATATATAATTTCTAAACTCGTATTCTAATTTATAATTCTGACTATAAACAATATTTACACATAAAATATTCAATAACAATAAAATTAACTTCCTTTCCATAATTATTAAGTGTATAAAAAAAGCTATTAAATAATAGCCTTTTTTTATTTATTCTCCGCCTGCTAATCTATCTGCAACCTCTTGCAGATATTCTTCTGCTTTTCTTTTACATGCATCTTCTGTTATAGTCCATACTATTGTTTCTCCAGCAAGTGTTCCATCAGCATGGAATACTTTAATATTACACCATCCACCAAAAAATTCAGTTTTTAACTGTAGAGATGTTTGATTTGCTAAAACAGACGATGATCCAAAAATAGCAAAGATTCCTAATAATAATAATTTCTTCATTTTTTTTAGTTTAAACATTATTGTTAATTTATCTAAGATAGATATATAATTTATATATAACAATATTTTAAATACTTAATTTATTAAAATATGAAAAAGGAGTTTTTAACATTAAAATTGTAATTAAATAATATTCTATAACACCTTTTATGTTAAGTAAAAGGTGTTTTGTATTATAATTTAAAAATTAATTCGTTTTCTTCTGATTGTTGAAGTTTAGATTTTTGTAAAAGTTTCAACGTTTCGGGTTGATTTACATTTGCTTTTGCAGCAATTTTATCTAATTTCAATTCATTTTTTGCGTAATCAACAATTGCATTCAAAACTTCTGTTCCGTAACCTTTGTTCTGAAATTTGCGTTTCAGACGAATGTTGATAACTGCGCCGTATTTTGTTTGGCGCAAACCTCCCCAACCAACAAATCGTCCGCTTTTTTTCTCGTGAACACCCCAAAGACCAAAACCATATTCTTGGTAATGTTTCTCCATATTTTCGATAAAAAACTTCGCTTCGTCTTCAGATTTATACGGTTTTTCGTTGACGATTTTCATCAATTCTTTGTCAGAATTTAATTGAAATAATTCGAATGCATCAATCTCAAAAAACTCTCGTAAGACCAAACTTTTTGTTTCGCAAATAACTTTCATTAAAACTTTTTAGTTCTTGCAAAGTTACTTCGATTTAAAGAATAAAAAAAGTCTTACCAATTATGATAAGACTTTTATATTTACTTTTTTGTTGTTGTTTTTGGTTTTGCTGGAGTTGTTGTTTTAGGAGGCGTAGCTGTTGCTTCCGAAACCTTTTGGTTAATCTCTTGTGTTAAGATTTGTCTTTTTAGATTGAAGATTTCTGTATCTTTTTGATCAATCTTAGCATCTAAATCTTTTACTTTTTGAGTTAATTCTGCAACTTGCTTTTCTTTTTCGTTTAATTGAGTATAGAAAAGTTTTGATTTTTCTCCAGAACTATTCAATGCAGAATACAATTCTTGCAAATTAGTATCATGTTCTTTTTGAGCCATTCTAATCATAGCTTGCGCATTTGTCAAAGCTGTATCTTTGATGTATAATTCGCTTTTAGCTTTTGCTAAATCTTTTTCAAGAGTTTCGATTTTCAAATTAGCTAATGTCAAATCTTTAGATGTATTTGATTGATCGTCTAAAGCTCTGTAATAATTAGCTTCCAATTCTTGGTGTTGTTTCTGAGGAACGCAACTTGCAATTGCAAAAAGTGTTAAACAACAAAGTACAATTTTTTTCATTTATATAATCTTAAACGTCTAATTCTAATAAAACAGGACAATGATCTGAGTGCTTTGCATCTGGTAAAATCGTTGCACGCGTCATATTTTTTTCTAATGTATTACTCACCATATTGTAATCGATTCTCCAACCTTTGTTATTGTTGCGCGCATTTGCACGATAAGACCACCATGAGTAATGATGAGGTTCTTTTACAAAATAACGAAAAGAATCAATCATATTACATTCATCAAGAAAAGCAGTCATCCACTCTCTTTCGACAGGTAAAAAACCAGAAACTTTTGCATTACGAATAGGATCGTGAATATCAATTGCTTCGTGACAAATGTTATAATCGCCACAAATTACAATGTTCGGATGAGAGATTTTAAGTTCTTTGACATAATCTTTAAAATCTTCGCAAAATTGTAATTTAAAATCTAGTCGATCAATATTTGTTCCACTTGGCAAATACAAACTAATTACCGAAACATTGTCAAAATCAAGTCTTAAAACGCGACCTTCTCTGTCAATATAATCTATTCCAGTTCCTATTTGTACATGATTTGGTTTTATTTTAGAGAAAATAGCCACTCCGCTGTATCCTTTTTTCTCTGCTGCATGCCAATAAATGTGATAACCCAATTCCTCAAAAGGTTTTGTGTCCACTTGTTCTTGCATTGCTTTTGTTTCTTGGATACATAAAACATCTGGTTGTGCAGCTTCTAACCATTCAACCAAACCTTTCGTCATCGCAGCGCGAATTCCATTTACATTGTAACTGATGATTTTCATAGTTAGCGAAATTACTAAATATTTATGACGGATTGATTTAGAATGATAAATAAAGTGAATATTTTTTGTAACTTTTTAGAAGTTAATACGTCTTAATAATAAAAGACATCAATATGAAATACATTTTTCTTCCAATTTTAATATTCAGTTCGTTAGGATTTGCGAGCTGTTCGGTAGATTTAAATTCTAAATCGCCAGTTTCTAATTATTTAGACCGAGTAGAGGCAAGTAGTAATACAATTACAGAAATGCGTAAGATATCTTCTTTTGAAGGAATTGATGTAAGCAGTGCAATAAGTGTTACTGTTTCTGATGGTAATTATAATGGTGAAATTTCTGTTGAAGCGCCAGATAATATTATGAATAGAATCACGACTGAAGTGAAAAATGGTGTTTTGGTTATGAAAATTAATGGAACCGTAAACTTGAAAAATTCTTCTATTAAAATTAAATTCCCTCATCAAAAATTACGTTCATTTAATCTTTCTGGTGCAACAAATGTAACAGTTTTACCAACACAAAAAGTAGAAAAAATGGCGGTTGATTTATCAGGAGCAAGTAATTTGAAATTAGAGGTAGTTTCTAATTCTATTTCGGTTGATAATTCTGGTGCATCAAGTATGAAAATTTCTGGAAATGTACAGGATTTAAATATTTCGGTTTCGGGAGCTTCTTCATTTGTTGGAAAAGAATTGAAAGCTGCGAATGTAGTTGTTGATTGTTCAGGAGCAAGTTCTACAACAGTTTGGGCTGTGAACAGTTTGACTGCTGATAGTTCTGGAGCGAGTTCTGTTCGTTATGTAGACGAAAATGGTTTGAAAACTAAAGTGAGCACTTCTGGAATGTCTTCTATTAAAAGAATAAACTAATAGTTTTTGTTTAAAACTATATTACGTTAATATTTAGTACTACAAAAAAAATCGGATGAAATTCATCCGATTTTTTTAATATCTATTTTTTTTTATTAGAATTGCCAACCTAATGTCAATAAGAATAAATTGTTGTCTAATTTAACTTTTGGAGCATAAGTATTAGGTAAAGAAACAAATTCATTATTAGTATTAATATAATATGATCCTCCAATCAACTGTTGATATTTTTGCGTTTGATATTGATAAGCTGCATCTATATAGAATCCACCAAAATCATATCCTAAACCAAAACTTGCACGATTAATATCTCCTTGAAATGCTTTCGATAAAACAGCTGCATTTGTCACAACATTGTTTTCGTTCGCAATATCCATCGTAAAATCTTTGTAAGGAGAAGTTATATAATTATAACCCGCTCTTACTTTGAAACGATCTACACGGTATTCCGCACCAACTCTAACTTCACTTGAATTTTTTACAACATCATTGATGAAATTATTATCTCCATTAAAATATTGTGTAGGCTTTAGTTTCGTGTCATTGTTCATGTGGTACGTATAATCAGCACCAAGTGATAAATTTTTACCAACAACAAAACCTAAACTTCCTACAAGGCGACCGCCACGAGTCATATCGTAATCAGAAGAATACATATAATAAGAATCTACGGCAGTTTTATCGCTGTTAAAATTAGCTGAGTAAAAATCTTTAGAAATATTGTACCAAACTGGAGAATGATAAGCCGCACCTAAACGTACATTGTGATTCACTTTATAAATAGCACCTAAAGAGAAAGAAAATCCTTGCCCAATTTCATTATATGGAGCTCCATCTGCATTGTATACGTAGGTTTTTCCATTCTCGTCATCACGCTCTGCATATTGTTCGTAACCCGAATAGTTAGTTTCGTGGAAGTTTAATCCAAACCCCAAATAAATTTTGTCGTCATAACTTGTTCCTAAATTAACAGAGAATTTAGATTTGTATCCATCAATATCTTTAATGTAACCATTGAAAGTTCCATTTGGTTCAGAAAATTTAATACCTTCATTTGTTCCAATTGATGAATAATTGTCTAAACGCTGATTAAGATAAGCGACACCAACTGTGAAACGATTCCATTTTGAAGCTTCATTTGCAAAAACAAATGTTCCTCCAAATTGTTGGAAATCAAAATTACTTTCAGATTCTTTGGTATTTGTTCCGAAATTAGTTTTGTTGCTAAAAGTAGAAACACCAGCTGTTACTTGGACATCAGAGTTAATTGCTACTCCTAATCCAGCAGGGTTTTGCTCGACAGAAGTAATGTCACTTCCTAATGCACCAACAGCTCCACCAACACCAATATATTTAGCATTTCCGCTGTTAATATCTTGCGAATATAAATTTATAGCATTTGTAGAATACTGAGTTTCGTATCCTTTGTTCTGTTGTGCAAAAGCCAATGTACCAGCTAAGGTACAAAGGCTTAATAATATTTTTTTCATTTATATATGATCTAAATCTAGTTATCTTCTTCCACCACGAGAGCCTCCTCCTGTGCTACTTCCTCGAGAACCACCTCCCATGCTTCCGCTACTCATACTACTACCTCTACTTGGAGAAGGTGTAGAATATGATGGGCGAGAATTGTTCATGCTATTTGTTCTTTCATAGCTTCTCGTTGGTTGTTGGTATTGTTGAGCTTCGCGAGTCGGTCTTGTGTTGTAAGTAGGCTGTTGTGTTTGTGCCGGTCTTACTTCACGAGTTGGACGCGTGTTATTCATTTGCCCTTGATCAACAGAAGGTCTAACTTCTCTTGTAGGACGAGTTCCGTTAATTTGGCTTTGGTCTACACTTGGTCTTACTTCACGAGTTGGACGTGTATTATTCATTTGTCCTTGATTAACAGAAGGTCTAACCTCTCTTGTAGGACGAGTTCCGTTAATTTGACTTTGGTCTGTACCTGGTCTTACCTCGCGAGTTGGACGTGTTGTATTGTTAATTGTATTATCACGAGTTGGTCTTAAACCTGTAGAGATTTGGTTGTTTCTACCATTTAAGCTTCCAACAGGACGAGTAGAATTAATGGTGTTATTTAAACGACCACCATTTCTGTAACCTGGTTGAGAATAAATTCCTCTTGGACGATTGTATCCATATCCATAATAACCAGGATATCCGTAACCCCAACCGTTATTCCATCCGTAGTAACCTCCATAATATCCACCATAGTAAGGTCTGTTCCAACCCCAACCATAATATCCATTATACCATGGATCGTTCCATCCCCATCCGAATGAAATACCAAATCCGTTTCCGTACCATCCACCATACCAAGGATTGTAATATCCCCAACGATATGGATTATAGAAACCTCCCCATCCGTAATTGTACCAAGGATAGTTGTTCCAGATATTAATTTCTACACCATCATTACGTCCCCAGTCATAATTACTCGATCCGTTATAAGTTAATGTGTAGTCGTTGTTTCCAAAATAATTGTAACCACCTAAACCATATCCGTTAATTTTAACTTTGGTTGCTGATTTAGATTGAGTATTATCATTTGTGCTATCAACATCATCTTGGTAATAAAATTGTTCAGCACCATTTCCTTCTGCATCGAAGTATGGACTACCAATTTTTATTTCCCCTTTATTTTCTTGTTCTCCTTGCTCGTTACCATGTTGTAGTTGAGCTTGTTGATAGGTTTTATCTGTTTTCGGATTATAATAAACTCCGTCGCTTTCGTAACCACTTGGTTGATAAGTCGAACAAGATGAAATTCCTAATGCAGCCACAAGAATTAATGTAGTTGCAGAAATTTTATTAGAAATTTTATAAACTTTGTTCATAATTATAAATTTACATCGTTTGTAATAATTAAATTTGCATAAATTTATAGGCAATTTTAATGCCAAGTAAAGATACGAAACTTATCAACAAATATAAAAGATTATGGCAAAATTAACAACTCGTGCTGAGGATTATTCTAAGTGGTACAATGAGCTTGTTGTAAAAGCAAATTTAGCTGAGAATTCGAAGGTTAGAGGGTGTATGGTGATCAAACCATATGGCTATGCTATTTGGGAAAAACTACAAGCAGAATTAGACAAAAGATTTAAAGAAACAGGTCATCAAAATGCTTATTTCCCCTTATTTGTTCCTAAAAGTTTATTCGAAGCCGAAGAAAAAAATGCAGAAGGTTTTGCGAAAGAGTGTGCGGTTGTAACGCATTATCGATTGAAAAATGATCCTGATAATAAAGGAAAATTAATTGTAGATCCAGAAGCAAAATTAGAAGAAGAATTAATTGTTCGTCCAACTTCAGAAGCAATTATTTGGAGTACATACAAAGGTTGGATTCAGTCGTACCGCGATTTACCAATTCTGATTAATCAATGGGCAAATGTTGTTCGTTGGGAAATGCGTACGCGTTTGTTTTTGAGAACTGCCGAGTTTTTATGGCAAGAAGGGCATACAGCTCACGAAACAAAAGAAGAAGCAATTGCGGAAGCGCAACAAATGCAAGAAGTATATGCGGATGTTGTAGAGAATTTTATGGCAATTCCAGTTGTAAAGGGAAGAAAGTCAGATTCTGAGCGTTTTGCAGGTGCTGATGATACCTATACAATCGAAGCGTTGATGCAAGATGGTAAAGCTTTACAAGCGGGAACTTCTCACTTTTTAGGGCAAAACTTTGCAAAAGCTTTTGATGTTAAATTCGCAAGCAAAGAAGGAAAACAAGAATATGTTTGGGCAACTTCTTGGGGAGTTTCTACTCGTTTGATGGGTGCATTAATTATGACGCATTCTGACGATTTAGGATTAGTTTTACCTCCAAAATTAGCACCAATTCAAGTTGTAGTTGTTCCAATTTATAAAACAGAAGAACAATTAGAAGAAATTCGTCAAGTGGTGGATAAATTTTCGTCTGAATTGAAAGCGAAAGGAATTTCGATCAAATTTGATGATGATGATAAAACTAAACCAGGTTGGAAATTTGCTGAATACGAATTGAAAGGTGTTCCTGTACGAATTGCAATTGGACCTAAAGATTTAGAAAAAGGTCATGTTGAGGTTGCTCGTCGTGATACTTTAGAAAAACAATTTATTGCGTTGGATAATGTATCAACTGAAGTAGAAAAATTATTAGAAGACATTCAAACTAATTTATTTCAAAAAGCGTCAGATTTTAGAGATACTCACACAACAGAGGCAACAACTTTTGAAGAATTCAAAGATATTATCGAAAATAAAGGTGGCTTTGTTTCTGCTCTCTGGGATGGTACAGAAGAAACAGAAGAAGCTATAAAAAATGAGACGAAAGCAACAATTCGTTGTATTCCTCAAGCTTTTGAAACGCCTACTGAAGGAGTAGATGTTTTCTCTGGAAAACCAGCAAAATACAGAGTTTTATATGCAAAAGCGTACTAAATTTTAAAATATATCAAAAAGGAAAAGGAGCTATTAATTAGCTCCTTTTTTATTTTGATGTTTTTTAGCGTGTAATTCTTTTAAACGTAATCACTATAGTAGGAAAATTATTTTTTGGATTTTTATTTTACGTAAAACCGTAATTTGGTTTTAGATAATTGTTGGAGATTTGTAAAATTGAAAATATAAATTACATTATTGATATAGAATAGTTTTTGTTATAATGTCAATAAAGTAAAAAAGATTAATTTTGTAAAAAAGTAAATATTGATATATGAGAAAAACTCTACTGTCGGTATTCTGTTTATTTTCTATGTATGGACTATCAGCACAACAGAATGTATTATGGGAAAAGTCTATAGGAGGAGAACAAGCAGAATATCTTTATAATGCTATTTCTACACCTGATTATGGATTCTTGATTTTAGGTAGTTCTGCTTCTGATGCAACAGGAGATATCCAAAAGAAAAATCAAGGAAGTTTAGATTATTTCATTTGGAAAATGGATGAAAATGGGAAGCAAGAATGGCAAAATTCATTTGGAGGAAACGGTTCTGATTTCTTATATACGGCTAAGCCTACTGCTGATGGAGGGTATATCTTAGCAGGAGCTTCTACATCATCAAAATCAGGAGATAAAACATCCAATAATCAAGGAGCTGAAGATATTTGGGTGATAAAAATTGATGCACAGGGAAAATTACAATGGCAAAATTCATTTGGAGGAAATGGAAATGATATTCCAGTTGATGTGATTAGAACCAATGATGGTGGTTATTTAATTGCTTCAAATTCCAATTCTGTTTCATCTGAACTAAAGAAAAGTAAACATTTTGGAGGAAATGATTACTACATTATCAAGTTAAATGAAAAAGGAGAACTCCTTTGGGAAAATACCTTTGGAGGATTGTTTGATGATAAATTAAAATCAGTTATTGAGACTAAAAAAGGATTTTTGTTGGTTGGAAATTCTAATTCTCCAGTAAGTGGCAATAAAACCATTGATCATGAATTCAATTCAACTTGGATTGTCGAAATTAATCCAAAAGGAGAAATTATTTCGGAGAATAATTTAGGTTTAAATGCTGAAAACTTTTTGATTTCTTTTCAAGAACAAGAGAATAATTATTTGTTTGCGATTAATGAGAAAAATGGGGGTGGAATTCAGACAAAAGTTATTCAAACTGATTTGAATCTTCAACCACAAACAACAACCGAAATAGAAGAACAAAAAGATTTATCCATCACAGAAATTCAATCGATAAATGATACATTTATTTTAACAGCCAATCAAATCTCAACCTTACAACAAAAAACGACAACTTCTTCTATTGAAAGTTATTACATCACAAAGTCATTTGATGAAAATGGAACAGAAAAATGGTCTAAAACTTTTGGAGAAAAAGGATTTAATTATCTTGAAAAAGCAATCACCACTCGTGATGGTTCACTTATTTTATTTGGAAATTCTACACAGCAAGCAAAAGGAAGTAAAGGTCAATCTGATTTTTATTTAGTGAAATTAGGAAAAGATACAGATGATATCAAACGTGTATTTATAGAAGCTTATCCAAATCCAACACAAGATGTGGTAAATGTTTTAATCAATAAAGACTTCAAAAAAGCAAGTGTTGAAGTGTACAATTTAACAGGTCAACATTTACAAACCAAAGAAGTGAAATATCGCTCTACTCCAATTTCTTTAGGAAACTATCCTAGTGGAGTTTATATCCTAAAAATCAACCACGATAACCAAACTGAATCTATTAAAATTATTAAAAAGTAATTATGAAGAAAAATATAGTGCTACTTGCTTTGTTCGTTGTAGGAAATGTTTTTGGGCAAAATTTAGATTACGTTCCGCAAATTGCTCCACCAAGTCCTGAGGCTTATAAATTATCTCGTTATGGGGATATTCAATTACAAGGAAATACTGGAGCATTTTCACATTCAATTCCTATTTATGATATTAATTTTCATGGAATAAATCTTCCAATTACCCTTTCATATTCAAGTAATGGAGTTCTTGTTGATGAACTTTCTGGTTTCACAGGTACAAGTTGGACTTTGAATGCTGGTGGCGTTATTTCTAGAACTGTTAGAGGTGTTGCGGATGAAAAAGCGCAAGAAAGATGGTATCCAGACTCTATTGAACCATTAAATACAAATGCTTCAAAAATAAAATCATATGCAGATAAAGATAATGTAACTAGAGATTCTCAACAAGATTGGTTTTTTGTAAATATTGGAAATATTTCAACGAGTTTTTTCTTTGATGAAAATCTTAATATATTAAAATCAAATGATGATGATGTTAAAATTGAATATTCTAGAAAAACGACAACAACATTTGGATCTGTTCTAGAATTTAAAATAACAGATAAAAATGGAATTACGTATATTCTTGGAGGAAGTGAAGATTATGTAGAAAGTAATACAATGTCACAAGATTGTGTAGTAGGTCCTAAAACAACTTACTACTCTGCTTGGTATTTAAAAGAGCTTATTACTCCAAATAACCAAAAGATGTTCTTTATTTATAATTCATATCAGCAGTCTTTTATTTCTTCAGCGAATTATAATGAAACATATATTGCTTCCTGTCCTAATGATTTTTCTATGGCAGGATTTAATTTAATATTTGATAGAAACTCTTCATCTTGTAGAAGTATAAATCAAACAACTTCAAAAGCTTTATCTTCAATTGTTTTTGGAGATAATAAAGTTGTTTTTGATTATAGAACCGATAGAAAGGATGAAGGAAGTTTATTATTAAGTAATATATCTGTTTATAATAAAACACAGTTAATAAAGCGAGAGGAACTTATTTATAATGAAATTTATAATAATCAAAAAGTTCAAGACTCTAGACTTTCTTTAAATCCTTCTATCCACTATCGTTATTTTTTAAAAGAAATTAACAATTATGATAGTTCTAATATTTTTCAACATAAACATTCTTTCGATTATTATAACTTAGCTAGTCTTCCACCAAGATTATCATGGAATAAAGATATTTATGGTTATTACAATGGAAAATCTAATTACTCAGCATTTGATAAGGGTTTAATTGTTAATCCTGAAACAGTATTTATTACAAGAAATCAAGCATCAAATTTTACAGCTGATCTCAGCGTTAACCCAACTACCGCTTA
Organism: Empedobacter sp. UBA5036; assembly: GCF_002415215.1. Lineage (NCBI taxonomy): Bacteria > Pseudomonadati > Bacteroidota > Flavobacteriia > Flavobacteriales > Weeksellaceae > Empedobacter > Empedobacter sp. UBA5036. The sequence goes on along the minus strand of NZ_DICC01000015.1, from coordinate 2,628 downwards.
CTATGGCATGTTAAAAAGAATTACATATCCAACAAAAGGATATTCTAATATTGAATATGAAAGTAATTCAAGCAATGTAAATGGAATGAGAGAAATATTTGATTCTAGCTATTTAGAAGCAAATAAAGATGCTTGCGGTGGTAGTAGTACTCCTGAAAAATCATTTGAATTCACTAGTAATGGACAATCTATTCATTTTACATCAAGTTATTCTGCAAGTAAATGTCCTGGTAGAGAAAATGATGTTATTGATTTTCATGATGTTTATAGTGTGAGTATATACAATATAACAAATGGACAGAATACATTAATTTTCACAGGAAAAGGACGATATGATAAAATTATAAAAACTGTGGGGGAAAATCAACCTACAAATGAAATAAATTTCAGTCCAATTAAAACAGTTAATAATAATAAATATAGAGTTACTATTGAAGCTGATACAAGATTAGATCGTGTTGAGTTATATGTTAACTTTAAGTATAATAAGAGGTATGAACCATATATTTATGAAGAATTTTATGGAGGTGTAAGAGTAAAATCAACAAATGATTTTGATGGTGTAAATAGCACTAGTAAAAAAGATTATTTTTATAATACTTTTGTTGAACGAAATACTGGTTTTACGACAATAAAGGATATTAACCCACCAAAACTATATGACAAATCAGCTATTACAATTACTTGCTCTATTAATGGTAGTGTCCCAGGACCTATAGATAATGCCATTAAATTAAGCGTTAATAATTCTTCCATAAATCAACTTTACAATACAAGATCTCAATCTGTTGGATATGGAATCATTACTTCTATTTCAAATTTAAATAATCAAAATAATGGATACAAAGAAGATTATTTTCACATCTCCTCTGATAATGATAGTGATAACTACCAAGGAGCTAAAATATATGGAGTTCCTAGTTCAAATAATTCTGAAGGATATTCTAGTGCATTGTTAAAATCTAAAAAATTTAATTCCAATAATATTTTGTTAACTGAAACTGAAAATTTTTATAATTCCATAAAGGATAATAATGTTATAACAAACTGGGTTTTTAAAAAAGATTATGAATATCAATTCCCTGTTATGGATACATGGTTATATAATTATTCTATAGAACGCTATCAAAATTTTAGCCGCACAGTAAAACCTACCAAAACTATCACCAAAGACTATCTCACAGGAGGAGTTATTACCACCGAGACTAACTATGTTTATGGCGGAGCAAAACATAATCAATTAACAGAAGAGAGTACAACTAATTCTAAAGGAGAACTTGTAAAGAAAACATATAAATACGTACCTGATTATAATGCTGCTTCTACGACTATTTTAGGTAAAATGGAGGCTAAGAATATAATTACTCCAATCGAAACAAAAGTTTTTAATGGTTCAACTCAAATCTCTGAACAAAAAACAGATTATTATGAACCTTATACAGGTGTATTTCTTCCTCAATATGTTTACGCTAAAAAAGGAGCTACAACAACAGCTGCAGACCGCAAAATAACATATAACAGTTATGACAACCAAGGTAACCTAACACAATACACTTTAGAAAATGGACTTCCAGTTTCGATTATTTGGGGATATAGTGGACAATATCCAATTGCTAAAATAGAAGGCGTTGCTTTATCTCAAATTAATGCTGCAACGATCACAACGTTAAATACCAAAACAACAGATGCTGAATTATTAACTGCTTTAACAAGTCTTCGTACAGCACATAAGGATGCTATGGTAACAGGGTATTTGTATAAGCCATTAGTTGGAGTGACTCAAATTATACAACCAAATGGAGTAGCTGAAAAGTATAATTATGATGCTTCAAATCGTTTACAATCTATCGTAAATGATAAAGGTGAAACGCTTAAAACCTTTGAATACAAATACAAACCTTAAGCTAGAACTAGATGAAACACTTTTATAAAAAAATTATGTATAGTACGCTTCTAACTTTAGGAAGCAACTATACGATATATGCACAATCCGATACAGAAAATTACATTAAAACCACAGAATGTTTAAAAGCAGATTGTACAGAGAAAAAGGAAACCGTTGTTTATTATGATGGATTAGGGCGTGAAAAACAAATTCTACAAGTAGGCGCTTCTCCATTAGGAAAAACGATTGTAACACCTATCGAATACGACGGATTCGGAAGACAGGCACGGGAATATTTGCCATTTCCTATTTCAAATTCTAGTAATCAGATAGATACAATTTCAACGGGAACGACATTTTATTCAACTTTAACAGGTGATACAACTCCATTCTCTGAAAAAACATTTGAAAATTCACCACTGAACCGCGTATTGGCACAAGCAGCTCCCGGAAAATCATGGGCAACCGGAAGCGGACATGAGATTAAATTTAGTTATCAAGCCAATAAATCAAGTGATGAAGTCATTATTTTTGAGGTAAAGACAACTTATAATGCCACTACAAAAATATATGACATAGAATTAACGAGGCGACTTTCTCCGGTATATTATGCAAATGGGACATTGTATAAAACGGTGACGACTGATTGTAATATTCCCTAAAAGACGGAACGTTTAAAAATATAGTTTATTAACTTAGGGATGATTATGAAACAAAGCAATTTTACAGAAGTTCAGATCGTC
>NZ_DICC01000048.1:0-18435 GCF_002415215.1 Empedobacter sp. UBA5036 | reverse complement strand
ATGCACTACGGGTTAATTATTTTTATTGGATTCTTTCAGCAATCTAATTAACTCTGCACGTATAGCAGCTTTATCATTACTTTTCGGAAAATCTCCGATAAAAAATGTTTGTTGCGGAACTTCATAAGGTTCTAATTCACTTTTTGGAATATCAACATGTTCTGCAAATCGACTTTCTATTACCAAAGAAATTACATCTTCTGTAGATCCTTTTTTCGGAAAAGCAATCACAATAAAGTTATAATCGATATATGGTTTTAATTTTTCTTCAATCAATTCTAAATTCACCACATCTTTCCTATTCAACTTACATTCATTTCCAGAAATCCATCTAAACTTTTTCTGATCATCCGAAACAACAGCCTGTCTATATAAATTTAGTGATTCTTTTTCGTAAGGCGAATTCAAGACTAAATTACCTTTTTCATCTTCCGAAAGTTCTATTTTATCTAAAACTGTATAATCTGTTTCATCTATTTTTTTTACTGCAATTGGAAATCCATTCGCGGTAAAAACTTGATAAAAACTGGTTTTCGTTTGATCATTCAATTTACTTTTCAAATCATTTGACAAATCATCACTTTCGATTGCAATTTTTTCGATTCTAGCCAAATCTTCAAAAGAATTTTCAATCTGTTTCTTTGTCAAATAAGCATAATTTAATGCGTATCCTATTTCGTCTTGACTTTCGTCTGTTAATGGAATCTTCACTTTATCCGAATCTTCATGACAATACAAATCAAAACCTCCTTCTATGGCTTGAACCAATGAAATTTCTCCTTCATTTTCTAAAACCGATGAACTTAAAAGTGTAGAATCTCCTTTTTTCAATCCTAAAAAATTATTTAACGAATGAAACGTTTCATTTACAAATCGAGGATCAAAATTCGATACATAAACATTATCTTCTCTCGAATAATGAAAATTAACTTTTTCTTCTTTTGAATCGATCTTTTTCATCAAATCAAAAATATCATTTTGCCATTGAAAGGTATTTTTATCCTGAAATTCACTTAAAATCTCTGGAATGTTTTTATTGTTAAAATCTAACTTCATAATAATTACTTTTGTGTGTTTTTAATTTACTGATAATCAAATTAAATCAATAATTTTACCAAAAAACTCGATTAAAATGTTTTTTCAACTTTTGTTGACAAAAAGTTGAAAAAAGCAGTTTCAAAAATTGGTGATTTTATAAAATCTAATGGATAATTATTTATCTTAGCAAGATGAATCACAAAACAGATTTTACGAATTTAAGATTTAAACGAAATCTAAATTCTAATCCATCATATATAGAGTCATTTGAATTAGATAGTTTACAAGTCAAAAGTGATTACAATTACGATGATGTAAAAGATCTGAAACAGATTAACTTTCTACCCGGAGTTGCACCATATTTGCGTGGTCCTTATACAACAATGTATGTTCGTCAGCCTTGGACAATTCGCCAATATGCAGGTTTTTCTACTGCTGAAGAATCGAATGCTTTTTACAAAAGAAATTTAGCTGCTGGTCAGAAAGGACTTTCAGTTGCTTTTGATTTGGCTACTCACCGCGGTTATGACTCAGATCATGATCGTGTTGTAGGAGATGTAGGTAAAGCTGGAGTTGCGATTGATTCTGTAGAAGATATGAAGATTTTGTTCAATGAAATTCCATTGGATAAAATTTCGGTTTCGATGACAATGAACGGAGCTGTTCTTCCTATTTTAGCATTCTACATTGTAGCTGCAGAAGAACAAGGTATTTCACAAGATCAACTTTCTGGTACCATTCAGAATGATATTTTGAAAGAGTTTATGGTGCGTAATACATACATTTATCCACCAACTCCTTCGATGAAAATTATTGCAGATATTTTCGAATATACTTCTCAAAAAATTCCTCGTTTCAATTCGATTTCTATTTCAGGTTATCACATGCAAGAAGCTGGAGCTACACCTGTTTTGGAAATGGCTTATACACTTGCAGATGGTTACGAATATGTAAAAACTGGTTTGGAAGCAGGATTGAAAGTTGATGACTTCGCTCCGCGTTTATCATTTTTCTGGGCAATTGGAATGAATTTCCCTCAAGAAATTGCAAAAATGAGAGCTGCTCGTATGTTATGGGCAAAATTGATGCAAGAATTTGAGCCTCAAAATAAAAAATCATTAATGTTGAGAACACACTGTCAGACTTCTGGTTGGAGTTTAACAGAGCAAGAACCTTATAACAATATTGGTCGTACAGCGATCGAAGCCTTAGCTGCTGCTTTAGGTGGAACACAATCTTTGCATACCAATGCATTAGACGAAGCAATTGCATTACCAACAGATTTTTCGGCGCGTATTGCACGTAATACACAAATCATTTTACAAGAAGAAACTCAAATTTGTAGAACAGCTGATCCTTTTGGAGGAAGTTTTATGATTGAATCTTTGACAAATGAAATGGCAAATAAAGCGTGGGAATATATTCAAGAAGTTCGTGAATTAGGTGGAATGACGCAAGCTATAGAAGCTGGAATTCCTAAAATGCGTATTGAAGAAGCAGCTGCAAAAAAACAAGCCAAAATTGATTCTGGTGAAGTTGCAATTGTAGGTGTTAATGCTTATCGCTCGAAAATAGAACAACAAGAGTTCGAAATTTTAGAAGTTGACAACACAGCTGTTCGTCAAAAACAAATTGATCGATTAAATCAAATTAAGGCCGAGCGTAATAGCGAAGCTGTTCAAGATATTTTAGCGCAATTAACAAAAGCTGCTGAAACTGGCGAAGGAAATTTATTAGAATTATCTATCGAAGCGGCTCGTCGTCGTGTTACGTTAGGTGAAATTTCTGATGCATTAGAAGCCGTTTTTGGTCGTCACAAAGCGATTACAAGAGGAATTCAAGGAGTTTATGCTATGGAAGCAGGTAAAATGAATAAATTTGAGGAAGCTCGTAATTTAGCTGATGAGTTTGCAGAAGAAGACGGACGTCGCCCTCGTATTATGGTGGCAAAAATGGGACAAGACGGTCACGATCGTGGTGCGAAAGTCGTTGCAACATCTTTTGCGGATATGGGATTTGATGTGGATATTTCTCCTTTGTTCCAAACGCCAGCAGAAGTTGCGAAACAAGCTGTAGAGAATGATGTTCATATTTTAGGAATTTCTTCTTTGGCAGCAGGTCACAAAACATTGGTTCCGGAAGTTGTGAAACAATTGAAAGAATTAGGTAGAGATGATGTTTATATCGTAGTCGGAGGTGTTATTCCGCGTCAAGATTATGATTATCTTTATCAAAATGGTGCAGATGCAATCTTTGGTCCAGGGACAAACTTGGCTGAATGTGCCTGCGAAATTTTAGAGAATTTATTGAAATCTTATAAATAAATCTATTTTAGTATGAGTATTCCTGTCTATTGACAGGAATATTTTTATATTTATACCACACAAACCTTAAAGCGAAATGAATAAAACTCTTCGAAATATTATCTTAATCATCTGTACAATTTTTATTATATGGTTTATTGGATACTTTCTGATTGGAGATTTTATCAGTTTAGAATTCGCGAATCATGACTTTGCGAAACTATTTCCAAAGCTTTTAACATTTGCTGCCGCAGTTAGTATTTATGTGCTTTTTCTACTTTCAATCAAAAAGAAAGACGGATGGAATTTTATGAATGTGATGAAATTTATCTTTGGAATTATCTTCGGATTTCTTCCTCTTTTAATTTTCGAATATTATAGTATCGGAAGTTGTACAAATTGGAAAATTGATAAAAAAATTCAAAAAACGCTTTATAAATCCAATTCTTCTGATTCAGAAAAAATTGTTTTAATCGAAACTTTTTGTCCAGAATCTAACCTAAAAACAACTCAGGTAAAGCGAATTGTAGAAATTACACCTCTTTTTATCACAACTTCTGAAATTGATCTAAATAAAATTTCGGATAAAAGTTGGAAAAAACTTTAATCAAAATTAAACTTTGCTCAAAATTTGATGTCTAACAGATGAAGAAACCAATTCATCTCATGACAAAATATATTCTGTCATTTCTTTTTAGTTTGATTACGATTTTTTCTTTTGGACAAGAAAAAGTCACAATTACGGGAAAAGTAACGGATGTGCTTAATTTTCCTTTAACTGATTCTGAAGTTATTTTAGGCAACAAAGCCGATTCTGCACAAATTTCTACTACATCTACAAATGATGATGGTACGTTCAAAATTGAAGTTAATCTACAAGATAAACCTGTTTATTTAATCATTGATGATCCTTTAGAAGGCGTTTTCAAACAAAGTTTCGAATCCATCAAAAACAATATTGATCTTGGAACAATTATCATTAATCCGATGATTTATGATTTAGATGAGGTTGTGGTAACAAATGTGGAACCTATTGTTGTAAAACAAGATACAATCGAGTATAATGCTGATTCTTACAAAGTAAAACCGAATGCAAATTTGGAAGCTTTGTTGAGAGAATTACCAGGTTTTGAGATGGATGACAGCGGAAATATTACGGTAAATGGAAAAGATGTTAATGAGATTTTGATTGATGGTGAACCATTTTTTGGAACGGATGGAAAAGTTGCGTTAGAAAATTTACCTGCAGATATTATCAAAAAAATTCAGGTTTCGGATTATAAAACGAAAAATGAAAAATTCTCTGGGGAACGTTCTAAATCGGATAAATCTTCGCTAAATATTACCTTGAAAGAAGATAAAAAGAAAGGTTATATGCTGAAAGCAACAGCGGGTTATGGAACGGATAATCATTACGAAGGCAATTTGATGGCGAACTATTTTAAAGGTAAAAAGAAAATTAGTTTGATTGGGTCTTCGACGGATATTGCAGCTTCTGGAATGACAAGCGGTGAAGGTTCGCGTGGTCGTGGTGGAATGGGAAGAAGAGGTTCTGATGGTGTAACGACAAATACTTCGATTGGATTGAATTATAGCGATCAATTAAATGATAATTTGAAAATTGGAGCTGATTATCGTTTAAATCATTCGTTTTCAAAAAATGATCAATATAAACACATCGAAAATTTTGCTCCAAAAAATATTTATACTTCTGATGCGAATTCTAAAACTAAAAGTGAAACGTATGGTCATAATTTTGGAACAAATTTAGAATGGACGAAAAACAATACAAAAATTTATTTTTATCCATCGTTTAGTAATTCTTCGTCTACAAATTCATCAATTTCGGATAGTAAAACATATTCAGATTTGGGTGATTTGAGAAATCAAATGAATCAAACTTCAAATGGAAAATCGAACTCGAATACATTTAATACATTATTATCACTTAATCAAAAATTCAAAAATAAATCTTATTTAGACTTTAATTCAAGTATTTCGATTGGTAAAACAGATCGAAATTCGTTCATCAATTCGACAACTTTATATACAAATGATTCTATTGCGGATATTTATAGAAACATCAATGAGAAAAATATTTCGAAAAATAATCAATACAATTTTGATGTAAAATATACGTATCCAATTACAGATTCTTTGAAAATCGCCGTTGGTTCTGCTTATAATTTAACTGATTCTGAAACCAATAATAGAACGTGGAATTATAATGATGTAACGGGAGAATATGACAATTTGAACAATGATTTGACGCGTTTTTATTCAACCAAATTGAATGAATTTAATCCGTATGCTCAATTATTATTGAACAAAAATAAAATTTCGGCAACAGTTCGTTTTGGTGCAAACATCTACAATCAACAAAATTTTGGAACGTTTAAAGCAGATGATTACAGCTCAACTCAAAACAAAACTTTACCAGATATTTCGGGAAATATTCGTTATCAAAACGGAAACAACTCACTTTCCTTAATGTATAATTATCAGACAAGTTTGGCTTCGACATCACAAGTTTTACCAATTTTAGACGAAACTGATCCGTTAGATGTTTTCAAAGGTAATCCAGATCTTGATCCCAATAAAGCACATCGAATCAATTTGATGTTTAGCAATTTTGATCGTAAAACTCGTCAAGGATTTAATGCTAACTTAGGTTATACGTACAACGAATCAAATATTGTTAATTACACCGAAATGGATTATTCGATTTATAAACGAACTACAACGTATGAAAATGTAAAAGGAAATTATCGTCTGAATGGTAACTTTTTCTTTAATAAACAATATCAAAAAGGGATCAATAAATTTAGAGTAAATGTAGGAATGTCTGCGAGTTATGCTTTAACGCAAGGTTTTAGAGATGCGGTGAAATATGAGCAATACAATACAACTTTATCACCTACATTGAGATTAAATTGGGATTATGGTGATTATTTGACAATTTCACCTTCTTATCGTTTGAACTTTACAAATTCTAAATATGTCAATTACTCAATTGATAATCAAAATAATATTACGCACAATTTCGGAATTAAAACTATTTCTACTTTTCCTAAAAATTTGACTTGGACAAATGATTTCAGTTACAATTATAACTCGAGAATGGCAGCAGGTTTCAAGCGTGATTTCTTTTTGTGGAATACAAGTTTGATGTATCGTTTCTTCGATGATAAATTGGAGGCTGGTGTTAAAGTTTACGATTTATTGAATCAAAATAACAGTTATACGCGTACAATTACAGCAGAATCAACAATCGATCAACGCAATAATATTCTGACTCGTTTTGTGATGTTCTCGTTAACATTCAACTTAAATCAGTTTGGTGGAAAATCTACAAAAGGTGAAGATGGAGACCGACCAAGAGAAAGCGGTGGAATGCGAAGAATGTAAATGCAGTAGTAAAATAACAAAAAAACGGCTCAAAATTGAGCCGTTTTTTTGTTAATCATCTTTATCAACTCCTGTTTTTTTGTTGATATTTTCTTGTATTTTTTGATAATATTCATTCTCAGTTTTATCAAATTCTGATATCGAAATTACTCTTCCTTTCGTTGGTTTTGGTTTGTCATGTTGAATTTATTTCAACATCACATATTGTTTATGATGAGAATGAAACGAATTCAGATTGATATTACGAATAATTTATTCTAAAATATATTTCAATTTATAGCCAAACATTCCACGATCTTTGATCATGTCTGCAACACCTTCTGGACATTCATTTTCCCAATCTTGCTCAGCATTTGCAATTTTTTCTAAAATTCGACGCGAATAAGAATCTAAATAACTTCTGTTGTAATTCAAAATATCTTGAATTCTTCCGTTATACAAGAAATATTTGTACAATTCGTGCACGCTATCACTTACTTGTAGATTTTTCGACGTCAACAAAATATCTTTTTCTTTGTCTAAATATGGATACAAATAAACTTTTACATTTTTCTTGAATAATTTTCCGAAAGCTTCCATAATTCCGCCAGGTAAATCGGCATAATATTGCTCATTGAAAATTTCGACCAAATTATTAACACCCATCGCTAAACCAACTTTGGTTTGATTTCGAGTAAATTTCGAGAAATAATCAACTAATTTATAATATTCAGAAAAGTTAGAAATGATAACATTGTAACCTAAACTACCAATAATATCAGCGCGATCTAAAAAATCTCGTTCATTCAATTCGCCTTCAAAACCAGAAGCAATCAAGTTAGAAAGCGTAATCTCAAATAAAATTTCGGTATTATCTGTTCTAACATCATCTTCTTGTTTGAAAATTTCTAAACCACCTTTGAACATATCCATATTTACATTCATAAAAGGACGGAAAGAGCCACGAACAGCGAAGATATTTTTTTTGTATAATAAATCGGCAGGTAAAATATTTTTTCCTTGTGGATTGAAAACCGCAACATCCGTCATTCCGTTTTTAACCAATTGAAGCGACATCAATCGATTATCAACATATTTGAATTGTGGTCCACGGAAATTAATCATGTCAATTTCTAATTGATCTTTATCCAACGTATCGTATAAAGATTTTATTAATTTTCGGGGATTATCGTAGTAATAATAAGCGCCATAAATCAAATTAACACCCAAAACACCTAAAGTTTCTTGTTGCAATTGAGCCGTATTTTCTTTGAATTTTACATGAAAAATAATCTCGTTTGCTTTTTCATCTTCTGCATTTAACTTGAAACGTAAACCTATCCAACCTTGACCTTCATTTTTCTTTGAATAATCAATTGTTGTTACCGTATTTGCGTAGGTGAAAAATGCTTTTTCTTTGTAGTGATCGTGGACTAGACGCTCTTTCATCAATTCCATCTCATGATCCAACATTTTTTTAAGGCGAGCTTGTGTCACATAACGACGATTTTCTTCTACACCATATATAGAATCGGACATTTCTTTGTCATAAGCACTCATCGCTTTTGCAACAGTACCCGAAGCAGCACCTGCGCGATAAAAAAAACGAACGGTTTCTTGACCTGCTCCAATTTCTGCAAAAGAACCGTATATTTTCGGATTCAAATTGATCTCTAAAGCTTTTTGTTTAGGAGTAAGAACTTGTTCTAATGCCATATTTTAATTTCAAATAGTTTGTGGTAAATTTACCAAATCATTATGGCTAAATCAAATATAAAAATACATTTTTTAGGAACAGGGACTTCACAAGGAATTCCGATTATTGGTAGCGATCATCCGGTATGTTTGTCAACAAATCAAAAAGATAAACGTTTGCGTTCTTCTTTGTTGTTAGAAAAGGATGGAAAGATTATTACGATAGATAGTGGACCAGATTTTAGACAACAAATGTTGCGTTATAATGCGCAAAGGTTAGATGGAATATTATATACACATGAGCATAATGACCATGTTTTAGGATTGGATGATATTCGCCCGCTTGTTTTTAAATCTGGAGAGGATATGAATGTCTATGGTTTGAAACGCGTGTTGGATGAATTACATAATCGTTTTCCATATATGTTTGCTGAACATAAATATCCTGGAGTACCAACGGTAATAGAGAATGTTATAGAAGATGAAAAATTTTCGGTTGCTGGATTTACGATTGAACCAATTAAAGTTCTACACGGACCCTTGCCTATTTTGGGATATTTAATTGATGATAAAATTGCTTATTTGACGGATGTAAAAACGATTCCAACAGAATCTCTTGAAAAATTACGAGGAGTAGAAGTTTTAATCATTAGTGCGCTGCGAGTAGAACAAGAACATTTTTCGCATATATTATTAGATGAAGCAATACGATACTCGGATTTAATAGGCGCAAAGCAGACATATTTTACACATATTTCGCATCATTTGGGATTTCATGATGAAGTAGAGGAAAAATTACCAAAAGGTAAACATTTGGCTTACGATACGTTAGAAATAATTCTGTAAAAAGTTTAAAAAATAGTTGGAAAAATAAATAAACTAACATTATATTTGCAGTCCATAAAGGCTCGGATGGCGGAATTGGTAGACGCGCACGACTCAAACTCGTGTTCCTTTGGAGTGTGGGTTCGATTCCCACTCCGAGTACTAAGCAAAAGCTCGAAACATTAGTTTCGAGCTTTTTTTATTTACATTCTCCTTCTTGTATAATTTTTACTTCAAATTTTCGGGCTCTATCATCTATAAAAGTAGCTTCATTTTCATAAAACTCAGGAAGTTTGTAATGTGTATTATCCAGCCAACCACCATTTGGCCAATCAATTTTATGTAAATAATTATTTTTCGCAGTTATAGTTAATCGATATGTCTTGGTTGATTTGTTCGTTATAACCTTGACATTCGCACAATATTTTCCATCTTCAATGTGATCATTTATGTTGTGAAAATCTGAAGATGACGAACAACTATAAATGATAGTAAAGCAAAAAAGTAAAACTATATTTTTCATAATCTTTCTATTTAATCTTCGCTTAACAATCTAATGATATTCTGTTAAGCTTTGAGTTTTATTTACTGTATACATTTGCAGTAACAAAATCCTCATGTGTTAATTTATATCATTTCTCAAAATTACTTCTCTTTTCGGGAAGTTTTTTTGTTTTTACATAAAAAGTACAAGACTAACCGCCATTACAAACATACCGATTACAATTCCGTAAGTTGATAATTTTTTTCCAGCGTATTCGTTTGCCGTCGGAATTAATTCATTGATCGAAATATAAACCATCATCCCTGCGACGCTCGCGAAAATTGCCCCGAAAATTGATTCATCAAAAAATTGTAACAATACAAAATAGCCAATTAATGCGCCAATAGGTTCTGTTAATCCTGATAAAAAAGAGTATAGAAATGCTTTTTTTCTATTTTTTGTAGCGTAATAAATAGGGATTGCAACAGCAATTCCTTCTGGAATATTATGAATGGCGATGGCAGATGCAATAGAAATTCCGTAAGTTGGATTTTCTAATGCTGACAAAAAAGTTGCTAATCCTTCAGGGAAATTATGAATTGATAAAGCTAAAGCAGAAAACAAACCTAAACGCAATAATTTCTGATCGTTTGTCTCTGTTTTATTTTCATCGCAATGATGATGAGGCAATATTTTATCGATTAAAATGATGATTAAAATTCCTGCAAAAAATCCCAATAATGTATAAGTGTAACCTAATTTTTCTCCAAAAACACTTAATAATGATAATTTAGCTTTTGTTAAAATTTCTACAAAAGAGACATAAAGCATTACACCAGCAGAAATTCCCAACATTACGCCTAAGAATTTTGGATTGAATTTTTTGTACAATAAACATAAAAGACTTCCTATTCCAGTGCTGATTCCGGCAAGAAAGGTTAAACTAAAAGCAAATATTAGCGGATTTGAAAACATTAATTTTAATAAATAAGTTAGATTAATCTAACAAATATAATCTTTTCATTGTTTTGAACCAAGATAAATTAAGAAACCAACAAATTTCAATGTAATTTATCAGTTGTTGTAAATTATGAAAAGGATAAACTTATTTTTGTTCTATTAGTTTTTATTCAGATGGAACTTTTAGACGAAAATATTCAAAGCGATGTGTATCGCTCAATGCTCGAAATGATTGCCAAATTGGGACTTTCGAGTTATTCTACCACAATAATGACAACAATTGTTCTATCAATTTTGTTAGTTATTATATTGTATGCGATCGATTTTTTATTGCGAAAAGTGCTATTACTTGTTTTAACAAACTTTATTGCAAAAAGTAAAACAAAGATTGACGATTTATTAATCAAGAACAGGGTTTTACAATTCGCAACACATATTGTTCCTGTAATTGTCGCCAAAGAATCGATCCCACTTATCTTCAAAGGATTTCCTAATTGGATCAAAATTGCGATGCAAATTACAGATATTGCATTGGTAATTGCTGTTGGATTGTTGTTTAATGCAATTTTTAAAACGTTCAGGGATTTTCTTCGAGGTAATAAATCTTTTTCGGATAAACCAATTGATAGTTATCTGCAAGTGATGAATATTTTAGTTTTCTTTGTTTGCGGAATTCTAATTTTTTCGATTGCGACAGGAAAATCGCCTATTACATTTTTGGTTTCTTTGGGAGCGGCTTCGGCGGTTTTGATGTTGGTTTTTAAAGATTCGATATTAGGTTTTGTGGCAAGTATTCAGGTTTCGATGAATGATATGGTGCGCGTGGGTGATTGGATTGAGATGACGAAATATGGCGCAGATGGAACAGTTACCGAAATTAATTTAGGAACGGTAAAAGTTCAGAATTTTGATAAAACAATTACAACAATTCCGACGTATGCTTTAGTTTCAGATTCGTTTCGTAATTATCGCGGTATGCAAAATGCTGGTGGACGCCGCATTAAACGTTCGATAAATATTAAAATGAATTCGATTCGATTTTTGACAGAAGAAGAAATTGAAGAATTGAAAAAAATCCGCATGTTACACGATTTTATTGTGGATAGAACGAACGAAATCAATCAATATAATGTATCGAATAAAGTTGATCCAACGATTTTGGCGAATGGAAGACGAATGACGAATATTGGTCTTTTTCGACAATATATCAAGACATATACCTATAATAGTCCAAAAATTAGAACAGATTTGATGTTCGAGGTTCGACAACTTCAACCAACCGAACACGGTTTACCAATTGAACTATTTATGTTTACGAATACAACGGTTTGGAACGAATATGAAGTGATTATGGCTGATATTTTCGATCATATTATTGCGGTTGTTCCATATTTCCATTTAGAGATTTTCGAGTCACCTTCTTCGGATGATATGCGTGTAATTGCTGAAGCATTGAAAAGAAATAATTAACAAAGAAGCTGAACATTATTGTTCAGCTTCTTTGTTTTCGCTCGGTTTTTCCATCAAATTAACCATCAAATTTTTTAGTTTTTGATACATAAAAGAAGTTAATAAGATTAAAATTCCTAAAACAATAAAAGATATTATTCTGAAAATATTGCTCATTTCCCAAACATCAACGAAATATAATTTTAGAATAATCAATCCAAATAATATAATTCCAACAATAGGAAAACCTTTCAGTTGTTTTCTTAATCCGAAATAAATCAATACAAATCCTAAAACTGCCCAAATAATTGGCAATAATATCATTCGGAAAATATCGGCTTGATGCGAAAAATTAGATGAACTTTCGTCGAGTGTTATTAACATAAAACCATTGTATTTCTCGAAACTAATCACATAAACCAAGACAAACATGCTGATGATTTGTTTTGCTTTGGAGCTTTGGAAATCGCTACTTTTTACAACTAAATAAATAATGTAAGCGGTCGGAATGAGATAACTCAAATAAAGAAAATAACTACCGATGTTGTAATTTGTTTTGCTTGGTAACAACGGAATTTCGGCAAACATTGGTAAAAATAGAATGCAAAAAGCCGCAGAAATTTGTAAAACAAGTTGCAAAGCATTTCCTAAATTTAGTTTTTCGCGCTGCGCTAAAACAAATGCAATAAAGAATAATGTATAAATCAATACATAACTTACAATCATCATAAAGTTGAAATAAGGTTCGATTTGGTAAATTAATTCGAACAAAATTCCTGTGTACATCAATAAAAGTGATGTTGAGATGAAAATAAATTTGGAATGATTGAGCTTGAAACCTAAAAATTGTTCTTCGGTTTCGAAATCTTTCATCAAATATATATTCGCAATAGAACAAATTAATGCAATAAAACTTGTGATGAAAACGTGATTGAAAATTACGACTAAATGTTTTTCAATATTGATATAATCAAACCAATTGACGCATAAAGCAATCAATAAAAATGGAAACATCGCAATGAAAAAGACTTTGAAAATGTTTTCTTTACTTTTTTTCCAAAGAAACAGTAACAAGGTTGATTCAATCGAGAAACAAATCGAGACGACATTTGCTTTAAATTGTAAGGCAATTGCAGTTGTGATAAGCGCAATACTCAAACCGATTAAGGTATTTTGTAATAAATTATTTTTAGATGTTTTGTAGATGTAAAATGCACCGAAAGCGTTTATCAATCCAAATATGAAAGCCATTAAACCATTATTATTTCCAACAATAAAATAATAAACCGAAGAAATTAAAATGGTTGATAAAATGGTATTGAAAATTAGTAAAAGGCAATTCCAAACCGAAAATTCTCCTTTTTTGATGTAGTTAATTAAACTTGTAATAGTGAAAATAACGTAAAGCAAGCCAAAGAAAAGATATTGCGTTGAGGTTTTAGAATTGTCGATCCAAGCGATACTATATATAAAGGTAAAGCCAAATGCGATAAACGAAATAACTTGCCAATCTTTTCGCCAAGCCATGTACAGCATACTCAAGTTTAGAATCGTTAAATAACCAAACAGAAATACAAAATTGCTTTCGCCTGTACTAATCATCAATGGAGCGGTAAAACCACCAATAATCGAAAAAATGGCTAAAACTTGTCGATTATATAACATTGCCATCACGATAGAGAAAATCGTTACAATTGTTAATAATCCAAAAGTGGTATTCTGAGAAAGTAAATGATATTCTCGGAAGGCGATGGTTAAGGTGAAATATAAAACGGTTAATCCGCCACCGATTAAGATGGAAGAAAAGATTTCAAAATTTTTCCGAATAAAATGAGCAATTCCAATAATTCCTAAACCAACTCCAATTCCAATCATTACTCGGAAAGTTTCGTTGATCCAATTTTGATCAATTGCATATTTTACGAAATAAGCAATTCCTAGAACTAAGGTTACAATTCCGAAAATCGTCAAGAAATTGTCTTTAATAAATGCAATTGCGCTGTTTAGATTTTTATCAAAACTACTTTCAGTTGTTTGTTTTGGTGGGATTTTGTCAAAAATACCTTTTGGCATTTCAACTTTATGATAGGAAACAACTTCTGGTTGAGGTTCAATTTTTTTCTCTTCAACTATTTTTGGTTGCTCAACAATTGGTTTTGATTCAGTTTTAATTTCTTTCGCATTCAATTGCTCTTGCAAATGCTTTAGTTTAGTTTCTTGATAATCAAGTTGTTTTTTTAGTTTCGAAACTTTATTAAACAAAATAACAATCAATACGAATATAATAATGGCAATTAAAAATTCCATAAAGTGTTTTTTAGGTAAATTGAAGTTAAGCTTTTTTTCAGAAAGCCTAAAATTTTGTTTTGCATATACCAAAATCATTCTGTTTTCGTTATTCTACAAAATCTTTATTTTTGCTAAATGTTTAAAAAGCTAAGTACATTATTGTTTATCGCGCTATCGACTTCGATTTTTGCGCAAGATGGAACGCGTGTTTACGAGTTTTTGAACATTACAACTTCTCCACGTCAAGCGGCTTTGGGAGGAAATGCAGCAACTTCTTGGGATGCTGACCCCAATTCTGCTTTATGGAATCCGGCCTTGATGAACCGAGAAATGCATGGTCAATTTGGAATCAATTACGTCAATTATATTGCGGATGTAGATTTCGGAACATTTTCGACGGTTTATGAAATCGATCAAGAAAATTTTGTTTCTGTTCATGGTCAATATGTTGATTACGGAAAATTAATTGGAACTGACGAAAATGGAAATGTGACAGGGAATTTCAAAGCAAATGATGCCGCAATTACAGTTGGTTATGCACGTGTTTTGGGCGATTATTGGACAGTAGGAGCAAATTTAAAATACATTAATTCTACAATAGAATCATATAAATCCTCGGCAATTGCTGGAGATATAGGTCTTTCGTACCACGATTTCGATAAAAATATCAATGTTTCGTTGGTTGTGCGCAATATCGGTCAACAAATTCAAACGTATAATGGCAAAAAAGAAGACATGCCAACGCAAGTTAATTTGGGAATTTCTCATCGATTAGAACATGTTCCGTTAGAATTTACGTTTTCTTTGCACGATTTACAGAAGTTTGATATTTCCCAACCTTATAATAAAAACGGACAAGAAGTTTCTGCTGGAAGAAAAATGATTGATCACCTTTCGGTTGGAGCAGAATTATTTCCAGAATCAGATTTTAATATGCGTTTAGGTTATAATTTCAAACGTGGAAATGAATTAGCAGCCGAAGGAATTCGCTCTTTATCTGGTTTAACGTATGGTTTTGGAATCCGTATAAATGCTTTTCGATTCGAGTTTAGTCATGCGAATTACCACAAATCTGGAGGTTCTAATCACTTTGGTTTGATTCTCAATTTAGACCGAATTATTCAAGGTCGAGATTATTGGAGAAGTAATCCTTGGTTATAAAAACTTTTCAAACAACTATAAAATCTTATCTTTGTCTTCAATTCTATATAGATGAAAGAAAATTTAATTATTGCAATCGACGGATATTCTTCTACAGGAAAAAGTTCGATGTCAAAAATTATTGCAAGAAATCTTGGTTATACACATATTGACAGTGGCGCAATGTATCGCGCTGTGACTTTGTATGCATTTCAACATCAGTATATTGTCGATAATAAAATTGATGAGCAAGCATTAATAATCAATTTATCTGACATTAAGATAGAATTTAAACAAGATCTTATAACTCAAAAGAATCTTACCTTTTTGAATGGTGAAAATGTAGAAGCTGATATTCGTACGATGGAAGTTTCTAAAATGGTTAGTCCAATTTCTGAGATTCCTGCTGTTCGCGATTATTGTGTAGCGCTTCAACAGCAAATGGGAGAAAAAGGAGGTATTGTGATGGATGGTCGCGATATTGGGACAACAGTTTTTCCAAATGCAGATATCAAAATTTTTGTTACAGCTTCACCAGAAGTTCGTGCGCAACGTCGCTTTTTAGAATATCAACAACAAGGGAAAAATATTCCATTAGATGAGGTTCTAAAAAATGTGAACGAAAGAGATTATATCGATTCTCATCGCGAATATTCACCACTTCGTAAAGCAGATGATGCAATAGAAGTTGATAATTCGAACATGAATTTAGAAGAAACGGTGAATAAAGTGATGGAGATTATCAATTCTAAAAAATAGAATCCTCTGTTGCGGTTGTAAATTCTTCCAGAAATTTCATTCCTCGGTAGGAGTTTCCTTTTAAGTTTAATTTAGGACTCCAAACTGAAACAATGTAATATTTGGGCATAATTGCAACAATTCCTCCGCCAACACCACTTTTTCCAGGTAATCCAACACGAAAAGCAAATTCACCAGATTCATCATAGAAACCGCAAGTTTGCATAATAGCGTTGATTCGTTTTGTTTGACTAATGTTTAAAACTTGATAATCATCAAATAAGTTTTTTCCTTTATTAGCCAAAAAAGAAAAAGTTTTACTCAACTCCATACACGACATTTCAATCGAGCAGATATAAACATACAAATCCAGAACATCTTCTGGAGAATTATGAATGTTGCCCAACGATTTTATAAAATTTGTCAAAGCTGTATTACGATAAGCGGTAGAAAACTCACTTTTTGCAATTTTATCAGAATATTGAATAGAATAATTACCAGAAACCTTTTTGATAAAATTTAAAAAATATGCTTTCGGATTATCGCAAATACCAATTAAGATGTCGCAAACTACTAAAGCGCCCGAATTGATAAATGGATTTCTAGGAATTCCTTTGTCAGTTTCTAATTGCAATAATGAATTAAATGGCGTTCCCGAAGGTTCTACATCAACTCTTTCCCAAATTTTCTCGCCAATTTCTCTATAAACTAAAGCCAAAAGCAATACTTTTGAAATACTTTGAATCGAGAATTTTTCTTCACAATCACCAAATCCAAACTGAAGTTGATCCGTAAACAATAAAGAAACTCCAAATTTCTCACCGTCTATTTTAGATAATTCAGGTATATAGTTAGCTGTTTCTCCCAAATTCTCTTCTTCAATTACTTTTAGGTAAATGTTATTTATTATCTCAAAATATTCTTTTTCTTTCGAAATCATCGCGCATATTATATATAGTATGAATGTAAATCTATTTTACATGTTAAACAAAATTAAAAATTTATTTATTTTTTTGAATAAACCATTTTCGCTTTGAGACAATTCCTCCCGAATAGTTCCTTCAAAAGTATCCATTTTGCTTTTCTTGAACAAAAGAAAAGCAAAACGTCTAATCATTTTATGAGTTTAAAAGGTATTCTTGAGTAATTAACAAGTTTAATTTTCCTGTCCTTTCGAGCTTGTCGAGAAATCTATCTCGTTATAATTTTGTGCTATAAAAAGAGCTTTTCTCGTCAAAAATCTAATATCTCAGTTCTCATATCTAAACATTTCAAAAAATATTTCCCATCATACCAATCACTTAAGAGAAGAATGTAAAATAAATGTAAAGTTGGTTTGGAAAAACGAATAATGCAGGCGTATATTTGCAACCTCAATACGAAAGACGAGTAGTATTGAAATTGACATAGGGACTTATATAGCGACAAAAATTATTTAAAAATAAATTTGCGAGTTTAGAAATAAGTTTTACCTTTGCGACCGCAAATAACGAGAGTGATTTTGCTGCGAAGTAAATTGACTTGTTGAAATAAAAACTTTAAAAATTTTCGAAATAAAATTTGTTAGTTAAAAAATAAGTATTACCTTTGCAACCGCAAATGCCGAGAGGGTTTGCTAAGATGAGAAGTTCATTTGAAATTATAAAATATACAGAAGGAAAAATAGCCGAATAAAACGAAGTCAATCCTTGAATAATGGAGCTATAGGAAATTCGAAGTTGTAAAAAACAGAAGCTAACGCTTCAAACAAAATTATTTACAATGGAGAGTTTGATCCTGGCTCAGGATGAACGCTAGCGGGAGGCTTAACACATGCAAGCCGAGGGGTATAGTTAGCTTGCTAACTAGAGACCGGCACAAGGGTGCGTAACGAGTATGCAACTTGCACTACTGAAAAGGATAGCCATTCGAAAGGAGGATTAATACTCTATAATAGAAAATATGGCATCATGAATTTTTGAATGATTTATCGCAGTAGGATAGGCATGCGTCAGATTAGTTAGTTGGTGAGGTAACGGCACCACAAGACGACGCGTTTCAGGGGGACTGAGAGGGTGAACCCCCACACTGGTAATGAGACCCGGACCAGACACCTCTGGGAGGCAGAAGGGAGGAGTATAGGAACCT
>NZ_DICC01000061.1:23985-45066 GCF_002415215.1 Empedobacter sp. UBA5036 | reverse complement strand
TTCGGCAATACCCAAACCGTTAGCTGACATTATTTCTAAAAACCGTGATTAAAAATTTAATATTCATATTTTGCTTTTTACTCTCATTGAATCTTTATTCCCAAAAAATCAATGAAGAATATTATTTGTTCTCTAACGAAAACATTTCGGAAAATCTAATATTTAAAAATGATTCAATTGTTATATCAAAACCAATTTTTCGTGGAGGAATATTTATAGAATCGAATTATAAAGAGAAAATTTATAAATATGAGATTATAAACGATACGCTTATAATCTATAACTTTCGTGATTCAGGAAATTTAAAATATAAAATAACTGAAAATTATATTGAAAACTCTGAAAGAAAAGAAATTTTTATAATAAGAAATGAATTTGAAAAGTTTCCAGATTTAGCAGTTAAATTTGAAGATCAAATCTATTGGATTGATTCTCCTCAAACTTCAAACGGAGTAATAACTAAAGAAGGTAAAGTTAATAGAAAAATTCAGAAGCTTTTCAAGAATAAGAACATTGATAATTTAAATTTAAAACTTTATAAAGGGTATGAAGCATTCATAGAATTTGGATATCAATATGTATTTGGAATTATTAATGTAACAGAAAAACAATAACGTCAGCTAACATCGGTAACTGTTGCACAACTCCAATTTACAGTAAAAACAGAATATATGACCTCGTTTAAGCCTTTTTAAGCGAGGTTTATTTTTAGAAAAATATATTAATGTAAAATTAGGTTTGCTTAAAAACTCTCTTTTTAAGGAGTGAAGGAGTGATTTTGTAGAAGCGTAGTTCTTCCCTTGTTTTAAATAAATAACTTGGGCTAAAACACTTGATTTTTTGACTGTAAAGCGTAGATATTTCTTCAAGTTGTAAGATAAACTTGACATTAGTACATGTTTATTGGCTTTAGACATTCCTCTGCTGTTGATTCGTTTTAGGTTAAAGAAGTTAATCAACGTTCCTAAAACTGGTTCTACTGTAGAACTTCGACGTTTAACTAACCTGCGGTGATACGCTTTATTTTGGGTGAGTTTTTCATGCATTTTATCGTACAAAGGCTTGTGAATGCTATCTTCCAACTTTTTAAACTTGGTTACTTTTCCACAACAACTTTCTCGTAAAGGACATTGTCCACAATCTTTTTCCGAACTTCTATAGCTTTTCTTTTCGTAGCCTTTGCTGTCTGTTAAAGTTCGTTTGAAAGGCAGAAAAGCTTTATTCCCTCCTTCTTTAATACATTCGTATCGATTCTCTTTCTTATTAAAAATAAAACCTTCTCGCTCGGGTTTATATTGTCCAAAGTTGGGAATCCAAGCGTCTAAATTATGATCTTCACAATATTGTAAACTAGCACCGCTACTGTAACCAGCATCAGCTAAAACTTCACCTATTTGTATATCGTTTTGTTTAAAATTTGATAAAGTTTGATCCATGATTTCAGAAAAGATTGTACTGTCTTTGCTACCTGCGGTACTGGCACAAGCACCTGTAATCACGTGATGTTTATCGTCAACAGCTAATTGTCCAGCATAGTTCAGTTGGCGTGGTTTACCTGGTTTGGTCGAGATTTTCGCATCAGGATCTGTTGGACTATAATGTGTATGATTGCTTAAAAACTGAGGTCGAATCTCGTTGCCATCCTCATCCAGTTGAATTGCTTTTCGAGCAGCGGGCATCAATTTAAACTCTTCTTTTTTCCAATTATGATGTTGTTCTACCAACTTTTTGCGTGTTGATGTTACAGTTCGACTGGGCTCACTGCATGCTTTGAATTCTGAATTTTCTTCTAACTCATTCACAAAAGCAGAAGCATCATTTAAAACTTCTTTTTCTACCAAAGAATCCATGCTGGCATTGGCTTTAATAAACGCTGAGTCTACCGCCTGACGTTTATCTGAAACCATGCCTTTGTTAACACATAGTTTTAAAACTAACTGAAAAAGTTGCAAGAAAACTTCCTCTCCAAAAAACGCTCTTGTTCGGCTAATTGTTGAATGCCAAGGCAACTCTTCATTTAAATCATAACCTAAAAATAAACGAACATCCAAGCCAATTACTGCAAAAACGAATCAATGCACGATCGCTATTAATGTTGTTTAAATAGCCTATCAATAATATTTTAAAAAACACCACAGAATCAATACTCTCTTGACCTTGAGTTCCGTAATATTTTTTGGTGGATTTGTACAGAAAATGTAAATCTAGTTCGTGATTAACGCATCGATAAAAGTTATCAAACGGTACTAACCGATCTAAACTTAATTCATAAAAAAGTTGTGGAGTAAATTCTTTTCGTCCTTGCATACAACAAAATACGAAAAATTAGTCTATTTTAGAGTTCTGCAACAAGCACATCGCATTAACAAAATAACGAGTTTCAACTAAATAAAAATCCTTGTCAAGGTTTAGAACTTTGACAAGGATTTTTTTATGTATCAATTAAAATAATAAAAACTGAACGGGTTTGATTAAATATCTAAAAACGAAAGATTACTCTTCCCATTCTTCTTTTATTTGTCGCGCTTCATAATCTGCAACCATTTCTGCTTCATAATCTACTTTTTCTCCTTTTGAGAATCGACGAATTGCACTATCGAATAATGAATAAACCACAGGAACAATAATTAAGGTTAGGAATAATGAGGAAACTAATCCACCGATAATAACCCATGCCAAACCGTTGTTCATCTCTGCTCCTGCTCCTTCTGCCAAAGCAATCGGAATCATACCAAAAACCATGGCGATAGTTGTCATCAAAATTGGACGAAGACGTGCATGATTGGCTTGTACCAAAGCATTGTGTGTTGTTTCTCCTGCTTCTTTTCTATGGTTTGTAAAATCGACTAATAAAATGGCATTTTTGCACACCAAACCAATCAACATAATCATTCCGAGAATCGTGAAGATATTCAACGAATTATTAGTTAAAGCTAAAACCACAAAGACTCCAATTAATGATAATGGAATAGAAAACAAAACCACGAAAGGATAAATAAACGAATCATACAAAGCAACCATCACCAAATAAACTAAAATAATTGCTGCTAATAATGCGTAACCTAATGTACCAAAACCTTCGGATTGATTTTCTTCATCTCCACCCCAAACATACGATACACCGGTTGGTTTTTTACTATCAATTTTTTGTAAACTATTTTTGAAATCAGTCACAATATCACCCGTTGTACGACCAACAGATTGCGCTTGCACAGTTACAGAAGGTGTTTTATCACGACGCTCTAAGAAACTTGGTCCAGAACTTTGTGTAACCGTTGCAAATTGATCCAAACGAATTTGTTGTCCTTTATCATTCATAAATATCAAACTACGAACATCATCGATATTCGAACGATTAAAATCATTGTACTGAATATTAATATCATATTCGTATTCACCCGCTCTAAATTTACCATCTGTATTTCCAGAGAAAGCAGTTTGCATCGTCAAACCAACTGTTTGTAAATTCAATCCTAAAGCAGCCATTTTATCACGGTCAACTTGCACATTAATTTCAGGATTTCCGGCTTCTGTCGTTAATTTCACTTCCGAAGAACCCTTAATTTGCTCTAATTCGTGTTTTGCTAATTCAGCAAATTTCATGGCGCTTTCTAAATTTGGACCTGTCACAACCAACGCTATTGGCGCTTGTTCCGCTCCAATTAAACCAACTGGAACAGTTTTAACCTTAGCACCAACTAATTCTTTTTCTAAATCGCGTTTTACTTTTGCCGCATAAATAAATGAATTGTCTTCACGCTCTGATTTATCATTTAAAATAACGTCTATTTCTGCTTTATAAGCTGTTGCTTGTGCTGCTCCAAATCCTTCAGAACTTTGACCAACAGTTGTAATCATATCAACAACTTCTTTTTTACCACGTAAAAATTTTTCTGCTTTTTGCGTCATAAAATTTGATTCCTCTATTGTTGCATCTTTTGGTAACTCTATTTGAACTAAGAATTCACCTTTATCTGTTTTAGGGAAGAATTCACCACCAATATATTTTCCTCCCATTAAAACTCCAATAACTGCAAATAAAACGATAAATACCCCAATAAAAACTCCAATTCTACGAACGGTAGATTTTAAACACCATTCTAACATATCAGAAATGAAGTGGGTAAATTTCATTAATTGTTTTTCGAACCAAAGAATAAATTTCTCAAAAATATTTTTCCCTGTGATATGTTCTAATTTCCCGAAACGAGAAGACAACCAAGGAACAATTGTAAATGACGACAATAAGGATAGTAAGGTTGCGATAACGACTGTCACACAAAACTGTGCAATAATATTCGCCACCAAACCTGTACTCATTGCAATTGGTAAGAATACCACGACAATTACCAACGTAATAGCTGTTACTGTAAATCCAATTTCTTTTGCCCCATCGTATGATGCTCTAATTTTCGATTTTCCCATCTCCATGTGACGGTAAATATTCTCTAAAACAACGATAGCATCATCCACTAAAATCCCTACAACAAGCGATAAACCAAGTAACGACATCAAGTTTAAGGTATACCCCATTAAGTACATTCCGATAAAAGTCGCAATTAACGATGCTGGAATAGAAACCATTACAATAAAAGCATTACGAATACTATGTAAAAATAAAAGCATTACAATTGCAACTAAAACAACTGCTAAAACTAAATCGAAAATAACGTGATCTGCCGCAGCCAATGTAAAATCAGACGTATCATTTACAATCTGAATTTTAAGTCCTTCTTTCTTATAATCTGTTTCAACTTTTTTGATGGTTTCTTTCATCAATTCAGAAACTGCAACCGCATTTGCATCTGATTGTTTTACAACCTGAACAATAATCGCTGAACTCTGATTAACACGTGCAATTTTTTCTACTTCTTTTTGAGAATCTTGCACAAAAGCAACTTCCGATAAACGAACTTGAATTCCATTATTCGAAGAAATTACCAAATTATTTAATTCATCAACTGATTTATATTTTCCAGAAAGACGAATAATTGTAGAGTTTTCACGTGTTTTTACACTTCCTGTTGGGAAATCTAAATTCGAAGTTAAGATTGCTTGCTGAACTTGAGGCACAGATAATCCATAACCTTTCAATTTCACAGGATCTAAACTTACTTGAATTTCACGTTCTTGTCCTCCAATCAAATTTACTTGCGCAACACCTGTCACACGTGATAAAACTGGTTCTATTTTTTTATCTAACAAATCATACAAATCTTTTTCTGTCAACTTATCAGACGTTACACCAGCTGTAATAATTGGTAAATCACTTAACGAGAATTTCGTCAAAGAAGGCGGATCTACATCATCAGGTAAATCTTTCTCAATGGCATTAATCTTACGTTGCGCATCATTCAACGCTAAATCTGCATTTGCATCAGAATTCAACGTAACCATTACAACTGATAAACTTTCGTAAGATTTCGATTCTACTTTCTTTACATTTTCTAAGGCTGCAACCGCATCCTCTATCTTTTTGGTTACAGAATTTTCAACTTCGTTTGGAGAAGCTCCAGGATAAACCGTTGAAATCGTAACAACATTCGTTTCAAATTTTGGGATTAATTCGTATCCCATTTGCGTATAACTAAACAATCCTCCCAAAGTCAAAATCGTGAATAACACGATAATCATTGTGGGACGTTTAATTGATATTTCTGCTATTTTCATGGAAATCTATCTTACTTTACAACTTTTACTTTCGTTCCATCTTTCAGATTAATCTGACCACTTGTCACGATTTCAGCTCCATCTTTAATTCCACTAATAATTTCAACTTCAGTTCCAACTGTTTTTCCAATCACAACTTTCGTTAATTTTGCTGTATTATTTTCAACCACGAAAACTTGTCCAGAACTAATTCCATTTACGAAAGCATTTGCTGGAACAACCAATACATTTTTACCTGCATTTACATCATCTTTTGTCGAGAATACTGCCGTTCCGTACATACCAGCTTTTAAACCAGAATTATTCGAAACTTGAATTTCTACTGGAAAGTTTAATGAAGCATCTGCTTTAGGCGCAATAAAAGAAATTCTCCCTGCAAATTCTTGATCTGGAAAAACACTAGCCAATACTTTGATTGTTTGTCCTACTTTCAAATTCACAACTTCAGCTTCTGTTACTGTAACTTGTAATTTTAGTTTTGATACATTTACAATATCAAACATTTGAGAACCTGGCGCTACTACAGATCCTGGCTCTATGTAACGCTTGTTAATCACACCAGAAATAGTTGCTTTTACATTGGTATCACGAACACGTAAATTTTGTGCAGAAACCGCTGCTCTTGCATTTTTTAATTGCAAACGCGAATTATCTAATTGTTGCTTTGTTACTCCTCCAGTTTTGTACGCATTTTCGTAACGTTGATTATCTATAATCGCATTTTGAAGATTATTTTGTGCTTGAGTTACATCAACCTCAATTGCATCTTTTTTAATCGTCGCCAATGTTTGTCCAACAGAAACATAACTACCTTCATCTACCAATACACGAACAATTCTTCCTGAAATTTCTGAAGGAAAACTCATTTCCTGAAATGGCGCAAACGTTCCGTTTGACGTATAATCTGTATTTAAGCTTTCGTATTTTGCTTTAATTGTATTTACCACAACCTCATCGTTACTAGCATTTACAATCGCAACTTCCTCTTCTTGCTTCGCTTTGTTATTTTTGATGATGTAAACTGCTCCACCAATCAAGCCAGCAGCAATTAATATATAAAGTAAAGTTTTTACTGATTTCATAAATCGGTTCTATTATTGAATTAATATTTTTAAATCTCCTTTTGCTTTGATTAATGCGATTTCGGCAATTTTATATTCTAACAAAGCATTTGAGTAATTATTTCTAGCATCTGTCAACGCATTTTCAGCGTCTAAAATTTCTGTCAAATTAGCTAAACCTTGTTGGTAATTATTTTGTGTATTTGCAAGTACTTTTTCTGCCAACGATACATTTTCTTCTTGAATATCGACACTTTTTAACGCATTTTCTATTTGCGCTTTTGCATTTTGATATTCCAAACTCAAACCAAGTTTTGTGTCATTCATTTGTTCTTCGATATCCAACAAATCAATTTCAGCTTGATTTATTTTTGCTTTTGTAGCTCCTCCAGAAAAAATCGGAACTTTTACACTCAAGCCAATCGAAGCTAAATCTGACCATGTATAAGTTTTTGAAGTAATAAATTTTTCACCAAAACCTTGCAATCCATAATTACCAGCCAAACCAACAGTTGGATAAAGATTTGCACGTTCAGCTTCTTTTGCAAAACCTAACAATTCTTTTTGTTTTGATAAAACTTTAAATTCTGTTCTATTTTCAACATCTATTTGATCTTCCAACAAAACTAAATTTGGCGCAATAGTTTCTACTGCTAAATTAATTGGTTTCTCAATTGTATAACCCATATAAAATTTCAATGCATTCTTGTTAATTTCTACTGCATTTACCAATTGTTGGCGAGATGAAGATATGTTATTTAATTGTACAACTATTCGGTCTAAATCAATAGGCTTTGCCAATCCATTATCCACTAAACTTTTGATAACATTGCGAACTTTATTCGTGTTTTCGTAACTTTTATCAATTGTTTTTAATTTCTCTTCTTGAATAAAAACTTGATAATACGCATTCGCTACTCGCTCTATAATTTGTTCATCTGTTAAATCCGCATTAATTTGGTAAAATTCACGTGTAGATTTTGCTGCTTTAAGTCCTGTAAAAACACGCTGATCAAAAATATTTTGATTAACCGTAACTCCCAAACTCGAATTCCATGGTTGTCCCATTTTAATGATAGTTGTTTGCCCTCCCATTGTCAGTGCAGTTTCTTGCACAATTGGATTATACTGTAATCCTGCATTTGCACTAACCTGTGGCAAAGCTCCTGCTCTAGCTTCATCAATTTTATATTCTGCTTTTTTGATAGCCAAATTCGCACGTTTAGCATCAGCTTTATTTTCTAATGCAAAATTTACTGCATCTTTAAGTGCAATAATTTCTTGGGCATTAGCAGAACTCATCAACGCTACAATCGCTATAGAAAGTAATTGTTTTAACCTTTTCATTGATATATTAATTATTAAAAAGTGTATTGAGAATAATTTCTTTTCGATCAGAAAGAATACGTTTGAAATCTTCGTCGCTCAATTTCAAATCCAATTGAAGTAGCGGACGAATTGTAAATGGATAATTAACCAATGAAATCATGTTTAACAAAAACTGAAGTGGCTCCATCTTTTTAATCGTTCCTTTTTCCATTTCTTCCTCTAATCTTTCGTAAAAAACATTTACAACTACATCTAAATCATCTTTCATTAACTTAGAACACATTGTATTATTTTTATTCATTTCGGTAACGATGTAAGTTTCCAAATATGGATACTTGATTGATGTTGCAATAGAATCCTCTATAAATTCGCCAATCATTTCTTTGATATCACGATTTCTATCAAAAATAGCACGCGATTTTTCATTACTTACTCGCGTAGCTTCTTCGTAAATAATACTAATTAAATTGTTTCGCGATCTGAAATAATAATTAATCAACGTTCTATTCACTTTCGCTTCATCAGCTATTTCATGCGTTGTTGCATGAAATCTACCTTCACCAAAAAACATTCTTTTCGCTGTTTCTTTGATCAATTCTTCTGTATCGTCTTTCATATCTGTGCGGCTTTTTTATTTTGACAAAATTGTCAAACAAAATTATTAATATATTTCGTTAATCCAAATAGTTAAACATTATTTTTAAAAAAATTGAAGAAAATCATAAAGATTACCGAACTGATTATCCGTAAATTTGCTTGATGAAAGAACAATATGATTTGATAATTGTAGGTGCTGGGCCAATTGGTTTGGCTTGTGCAATAGAAGCGAAAAGAAACAATCTTTCTTATTTAATTATTGAAAAAGGTGCTTTAACAAATAGTTTGTACAACTATCCTTTGTATATGACATTTTTTTCGACTGCCGAACGATTAGAAATTGGAGAAATTCCGTTCAATTGTATTGAGACAAAACCTGGTCGACAAGAGGCGTTAGAATATTATCGAAACATTCATAAATATTTCAAATTCAATCTAAATCTATACGAAGAAGTTGAAACGATTAATAAAGTTGAAACAAATCATTTCGAAGTTAAAACATCAAAAAATAACTATTCAACTAACAATATAGTCCTTGCAACTGGTTTTTATGACATTCCAAACTTAATGAATATTGAAGGTGAAAATTTGCCAAAAGTTCATCATTATTACAAGGAAGCTCACCCTTATTCTTTTCAGAACGTAGTGGTTGTTGGAGCGAATAATTCTTCTGTTGATGCAGCTTTAGAATGTTATCGAAAAGGTGCCAATGTAACAATGGTGATTCGTGGCGAAGGTTTTACGCATCGACTAAAATATTGGGTTCGTCCTGATATCGAAAATCGAATTGCAGAAGGAAGTATCAAAGCTTATTTCAACTCGAATATTACTTCTATTGACGAAAATCAAGTTCATATCAAAACACCAGAAGGTGATATTTCAATTGAAAATGATACCGTTTTAGCTTTAACTGGTTATCATCCAAATTTCAATTTTTTGGAGAACTGTGGAATAACTTTCAGTGATGATGAATTGAAAACGCCAACTTATAATCCCGAAACAATGGAAACAAATGTGGATGGTTTATATTTGGCAGGCGTTGTTTGTGGTGGTATGTTGACAAATATTTGGTTTATTGAAAATTCGCGCGTACATGCACAGCAAATTGTTGAGGCAATTTTAGCAAAAAATAATAAATAAAAGTTTCTGTATTAATCAGAACATAAAAATAAAAATAACATGAAAGACCTTTTCGGACAGGCAATTTTAGATTATCAAACCAATCATTCGCCCGAAGATCTCTATACCGAAACATCAATTTCTGAGTTGGATGTGATGCCAATTGATTATCTTTTTAGAGATTATGATGACATGCCAATTTTGGAGCAAAAAGCATTGGATTTATCAAAAGGAAAAATCTTAGATGTTGGTTGTGGAGCGGGTTCTCATTCACTTTATTTGCAAGAAAAAGGGTTGGATGTTTTAGCAATTGATATTTCTCCGAAAGCGATTGAAGCTTGTTTATTGAGAGGAATCAACAATGCAAAAGTTCAGAATTTCCTTGAAATCAATGAAGCTGAGAAATTTGATACGATTCTATTTTTGATGAACGGAACTGGGATTTTTCAGAATTTAGTTTTAATTAATGTTTTCTTGGATAAAATCAAAAATTTATTAACCGAAAATGGTCAAGTTTTGATTGATGGAACCGACATTATTTATATGTTTGATGAAGACGAAGATGGTGGAAAATGGATTCCAAGTAATGGAAATTACTACGGTGAATTAGATTTTACGGTTCATTATAAAGGCGAACAAGAAGAACCTATTCAATGGTTGTATTTGGATTTTGATACACTAAAAAATGCGTGCGAATATCATCAACTAAAATGTACAAAAATAAAAACCGAAGGAGATTCTTATTTAGCAAAAATTACTTTGTAAAATATCGTTTCGATAATAAAATACAAACTCATTAGTTCATTAGAATTAGTGAGTTTTTTTTTATTCTCAAACAAAATTGATAATGATATAAAGTTAATCAATAGTTGAACAATTAATTATCTTTTAAAAAATTCTTAAATTAGTGGAGATTAAACGCAATTTATGGAAGAACACCTGCCAAAACTCATTACCGATCTTGGATTAATTCTATGTGTAGGCGCTGTGACGACGCTTATTTTCAAACGTATCAACCAGCCTCTTGTTTTAGGTTATATTATTGCTGGTTTTTTAGTTGGACCACATTTCGAATATATTCCGTCCGTTGCAGAAGAACATAATGTGGAGATTTGGGCGAAAATTGGTGTTATATTTCTACTTTTTAGTCTTGGTCTCGAATTTAGTTTCAAAAAATTACTCAATGTTGGTGGCTCTGCCTCCATCACTGCAATTGTTGAAATTATTTGCATCGTAACCGTTGGTTATTTTGTTGGTCGATTTATGAATTGGTCGACAATGGACAGTATTTTCCTCGGCGGTTTATTAGCCAGTTCTTCTACAACCATTATTATTAGGGCGTTTGATGAATTAGGTTTAAAACGAAAAAAATTCGCGAATGTCGTTTTCGGAATTTTAATTGTAGAAGATATTGTGGTCATTTTATTAATGGTTATGCTTTCTACAATGGCGGTTAGCCAGCATTTTAACGGAGCAGAAATGATTAATTCTTTCGTTAAATTAGGGTTCTTTTTAGCGATTTGGTTTATTGGAGGAATCTTTATTATTCCAACTTTTCTACGTTCTATCAAAAATTATTTAGATGATGAAACCTTATTAATTATCTCAATTGGATTATGTCTTGGAATGGTTTATGTCGCTGATAGTGTAGGTTTTTCAATAGAATTAGGTGCATTTGTAATGGGTTCTATTCTCGCTGAAACTGTTTATGCAGAAAAAATCGAACATAATTTTCAATCAGTAAAAAATTTATTCGCAACAATTTTCTTTATTTCTATTGGAATGATGATCGATCCCGTTTCGATGTATGAACACAAATGGGCAATTTTGATTGTGACCTTGTTGACGATTTTCGGAAAGTTAATTTTTACCACTTTAGGTGCTATAATTTCAGGACAACCGCTAAAACAATCCGTACAAGTAGGAATGAGTATGGCACAAATTGGTGAATTTGCTTTCATCGTTGCTGGTTTAGGACTTTCTCTTGGTGTAACAAGCGACTTCTTGTTTCCTGTTGCAGTCGGTGTTTCAGCAATTACAACATTTACAACACCTTATTTAATTAAATCATCGGACAAAGTTTATACTTTATTGGAAAAAATTCTTCCGCAAAAATTCATTCAAGGTGTTGAAAATTATTCATCTGATACTCAACATATTCAAAATGAAAATAAATGGAATAAAATCATCAAACAAACCGTTTCGACAATTTTTATCAATGGAATAATCATTATCGCAATCACATTGATTATCAGAAGCTACGTTTTATTCTTATTAACCGATTGGTTTACCTATTTTGGCGCAAGTTTGGTCAGCATTATATTGACGTTTATATTGTGTATTCCATTTATTTGGGCAATTATTGGAAATCGACCAAAAAGAGAAATTATCAGAGAATTTTGGGATGAGTCTAATTACAATCGCGCACCAATTATTGCAATTATCTCCATACGTTTAACTATAGTTGTATTTACTGTAATTTTTATTTATAATCAATTTTTTTCAAGCACAATTGCCTCAATTGTTTTAGTTATTGGATTATTGATTACAATGTATTTTCTTTCAAAATATTTCAATCAGTTTTACAATTATATTCAAACAAAATTCATTTATAACTTAAATGAACGTGAAATTTTGACTAAAAAAATTGAAGAGAAAAAGAAACAAGATAAATTTCAATATACTTGGGATAACACTCATATTTCCGATATGATTGTTCCACAAAATGCGAATTTTATAGGTGTTCCTTTGGGTGAATTGGATTGGCGAACAAAATTTCAGATCAATATTGCCTATATCAAACGTGGTGATCGAATCATTCAGACTCCAAATTCTGAATCAGTTTTATATCCTTTCGATAAAATTGGAATCATTGGAACGGATGAACATATTCAACGATTTGAGAAATATTTGCAAATTATTGGCGAAACTCCTCCAGAAAATACAGATCTTAAAAATACAGATAATTTTACGTTAGATAAAGTAGTTATTCCGAATGATTTTTGTGTTTTGGAACATAAATCAATTGGTTGGGTAAAAGATACGGCAAAAGGAATTGTGGTTTCGATAGAGCGCAATGGAAAAATGATTCACAATCCTGATCGAAATGTACCCATTGAATTGGGCGATTATTTGACAATTGTTGCCGATAAGAAAAACTTAAAAAACTTTATTCAAGAGTATCATTTAAAATAAAGCGAGTAATTTTGCAAGATGCAGCGTAAGATTATTCACATCGATATGGACGCTTTTTATGCTTCTGTTGAACAACGAGATTTCCCCGAATTAAGAGGGAAATGTATTGCTGTTGGCGGAAATGAAGAACGTGGTGTGATTGCTACCGCTAGTTACGAAGCTAGAAAATATGGCGTCGGATCTGCAATGTCTTCTGTTGTTGCAAAACGTAAATGTCCACATTTGATATTTGTAAAACCTCGATTTCAAGTTTATAAAGAAGTTTCGAATCAAATTCGTGAAATATTTCTTGAATATACTGATTTGGTTGAACCTTTATCTTTGGATGAAGCTTTTTTGGATGTAACAATTAACCATAAAAACATCGAAATCGCCACAGATATTGCAAACGAAATCAAACAAAAAATAAAAGAACGAACAGATTTGACTGCTTCTGCAGGTGTTTCTTTCAATAAATTTTTAGCTAAAATTGCTTCGGATTATAACAAACCTGATGGACTTTATGTGATAACACCTAAAATGTCTGAAAATTTTATTGATCAATTACCAATCAAAAAATTTCATGGAATTGGAAAAGTAACTGCAGAACGTATGCAAATGATGGGCATTCATACAGGTTTGGACTTGAAAAACCTAGAATTAGAAAAACTGTTACGGGAATTCGGGAAATCAGGTAAATACTATTACAATATTGTTAGAGGATTAGATTTTAGAGAGGTCAACCCTACTCGATTGCGAAAATCATCTGGTTCAGAAACAACTTTTAGCAAAGATTTAGAAACATTAGAAGAAATGCAAATTGCTTTATTTCCACTAATGGAAGATGTTTGGAACTTTTCCTTAAAAACATCAATTTACGGAAGAACAATTACTGTAAAAATAAAACACAATGATTTTTCGGTAACTACAAAAAGTAAATCAGCATCATTTCCAGTTAAAAATAGAGAACTTTTTGATCTTATTTGTTATGATTTATTAAGTGAAGGTTACTCTTTAGAAAAACCAGTTCGACTATTAGGTGTTGCTATCTCTAATTTATCCAATAATCAAAAAAAATTCGGAACTCAACTAGAAATTCCATTTAGAGAAACTATATAAAATCTTCAATATAATTTATCTTTAATAAGATATGACAAAATCAACTTTTACCATTGTTTATCAAACAAAAGTATGTTCTAATAAATTAATAAAATATGGTAAAACGAGGAACGGCAAACAACGTTATAAACGAGCTAATTATAAATTGTAATATTTTTTAAGTAAAAAAAACTAATATTTTAGATTTTTAAAAACATTATTATAACTTAAATCATATCCTAATTTTTGTATATTAGCATTAGAGTTATCGGAAATAGATTGAAATACTAAGCAATAAGAACCGTTACAAAATAATTACTACTCTTTTTCAACAATATTTATAAAATTTTGATTTTCAATAAATAGTAGCTTTTATAAATACTTTAAAATAAAAAAAAAACCAACTTTTCAGTTGGCTTATTAATTTATCTAAGTAATATCAAAAATTAACAATTCTCGATTACGCTTTTTACCACGCGAATTACATTTGGCATTGCTGTATTCGCTGCATTTAATACATCTTCGTGCGAAACATCGAATGAAATTTCTGGTCCACCTAAATCTGTAATAATAGATAAACAGAAAACGCGCATATCCATGTGACGAGCAACAATAACTTCAGGAACTGTACTCATACCAACACAATCTCCTCCAATAAAACGAACCAATCCGTATTCAGATGGCGTTTCGAAAGTTGGTCCTTGTAATCCTACATAAACTCCTTGATGAACCAGGATATCATTTGCTTTTGCAAATTCTGCCGCTTCATTCAACATTTCTCTGTCATATGCTTTAGACATATCCACAAAACGAGGTCCTAATTCGTCAATATTTTTTCCGCGTAAAGGATGTTCTGGCATCATATTAATATGATCTTTTACCAATAAAATATCTCCAACTTGGAAATTTGGATTAACACCTCCAGAAGCATTCGATAAAACAACTTTCTTAATTCCTAATCCATTGAAAACACGCATTGGGAACGTTACTTCTTCCATCGAATATCCTTCGTAATAATGAAAACGACCAGCCATCATCAAAACTTTTTTACCTAAAATAGTTCCGTATACTAAATGACCTTTATGCCCTTCTACTGTTACTTGAGGAAAGTTTGGTATATCTTTGTAGCTAATAACAACTTTATTTTCTACTTCGTCTTCTAATTTTCCTAATCCAGACCCTAACACAATTACAAATTCTGGTTGATCTGGCAATAAATTATTGATGTACTTTACAGCCTCATTAATTCTGTCCAACATACTCTAAAATAGTTTGATTAAATTTTTCTTTATCGTTAATATCGATACTAATCGGAATGTAGTATAAATCGTCTTTTATCATGGATTCTTCCATCAAACGCATATAATCTTTCTCCGTTGTCATGATAATTTTATCAAAACGCTTTCTACCTTCCGTATCTCCGTATCGTTTGTAAATATACTCAATTTCTGATTGACTAAAATTATGATGATCTGGATATTCTAAATGCAAGACATTTGCAAAGTTTTCTTCCGCAAATTTTACCAAACCATCTGTTTTAGCAATTCCTGTAACTAAAATAACATTCAGATTTTTCCAAGTCGATTTCTCAACATTATCCAATTTCCCAATCAATTTGTTATCATAAACAATTTTCGAAAAAAATAATTGCTGATGAGATTTTAAGTTAATCTTTTTCGAAATTTCTTTGTGTTTTTCTTCCGAAATTCTGTCTGGACATTTCGTTACAATTATAATATCTGCACGACGAACTCCACTTCTACTCTCTCTCAAATCACCTGCTGGCAATAAAAAATCTTTATAATATGGATTATTAAAATCTGTCAACAAAATATTGAAACCAGCTTTAATTCCACGATGTTGATAAGCATCATCCAACAAAATTGCTTCCGCATTATAATGATCAATTAATTTTTGCGCACCAAAAGCTCTGTCCTCACAAACTGCAATCAAGATTCTATTCTTGAAACGTTGAAAAAACTGCATTGGTTCGTCTCCAATATCATAAACTTTGGATGAATAATTTGCAATCAAAAAACCTTTTGTTTTTCGTCCATATCCTCTACTCAATGTTGCAATTAATTTTTCGTCTTTCAACAAATCAATTAAATACATAATATGAGGTGACTTTCCCGTTCCGCCAACAGACAGATTTCCAACATTAATAATTGGAATTTTGAATGATGATGAACGCATCATTCCTATATTGTAAAACAGATTTCGAACCGAAGTTCCAATCCAATATAAACCAGAAAATGGAAGTAAAAATCTACGCCAATTCATTTTTATTTTTAATATTAAGCGAAAATACTATTTTCAATTTTAATTCTAAAGAAAGAAACACTTCATTTCTTTATTCAGCGAAAAAAAACCTATTCTATCGGAACAGGTTTTTAATCATTTATTAATCGTATAATTTATTCAATTCGTTGGCGTAATTCGTTTTATCCTCTATCTTCCAACCGTAGGTTTTGGCAAGGAAATACAAATCGCCAAGATTTTGAATTAATTGTTGATGTGCTTCTTGTTTTAGTTTAGTTTGATTAACGGTTTTTTCTACATGCTCTACTGCACGTTTCTTAATTCCGTTCAAATCATCTTTACTAAATTTATTAAAAACACTTTGATCCATGTCATAAAAACTAACATCTGGATACACTTGAATTTCAACTGGAGGAATAGATTTGATGATAATTTTTTTGTTCACCGAATCCAATTCAATATCCATTTTTTTCAAATCATAGGTTGCTTGTGCTTTGGCTTTCACTAAAAGTGTCACTTTTTTATCCGCAGAAAAAATATCAGTTAAACCTGGCAACGATTTTTTTGACGTGTGATTGTATAAATCTGAATAGGTTTGTTCTGCAACAATCATTTTATTCATTCGTTCGATTTGATACGCAATCACATGAGATTGTTCGGTATAGCTTTCAGATTTGAATTTATCCATGATGAAATACGTTATCATCACACCAAAAATGAAGGCTACAACGACAAGAATTATTTTCTTTAAATTATTCATTTGCATAATTTGGAGTCAATGGCGTACCATTCACAATCTGTGCCAAATCTTCTTCTAAATAGCCCGAAACTGGAGATTCTACAATTCTACCAACTTCTTCTTTTTTATTATTATATACGATAATTGTCGGAACGTGCGTCACATTTTTATTGATTTCTTCTCCGTTGAAACTTTTCTTTTGACGGTTTACACCAATCACTTTCAAACGATTTTGAGGAAATTTAATATCATCTAAAATTTTGTACAAACGCGGCAATTCACGACGAGAATCTGGACACCAAGTTCCTACAAACACTTCCAAACGATAATTGCGTAAATTTTTTAAACCTTTCAATTTACTTTTTTCAACTTCGTAAGTATCATATTCATGGTGATACCATTCCTTAAAATCATCTTCTTCCAACGCTTTTCTAGTAAATTCTCCCGTCAACATTTTCTTCCCATTTTCAGCTGTAATCGTACGATTCAATACTTTATTTTGAGCAAACGATTGCATACAAAATCCCAACATTGCAACAAGTGCAATTGCCAATATTTTTTTCATTGTATTTTTAGTTTATAGGTTAAATGTATAAATAATTATGAAATGATTTGTCCATTTTCAAGTTTAATTGAGCCTATTTCAAAAGTCGCTAATTGATTCAATAAAGGATAATTTTTAGTTGTTCCTTTATAAACTTGTTTTTCAGCATCAATTTCGAGATGACCAATAAATTTTCGTAAATCACCAATTTCAATAATTTTCGCGATTTGCTCTACCGAATTATTTTCTTCGTTGTATTCATCTTCAAAATAAATTCCCAAATCAACAACAGAAGAATTTTCTCCATTTTGGATTTGAACATTATGAATGATAACATCCAAATATATTTGTCCATTTTGAGGAATCGATAAATATTCATTAAACGGAAAATTTTCTTGCGTAGCTAAAGCATTCAATCCAACTAAAATAGCCAATGCATTGTATTTTCTTGTTGCATTTCGTTGATAATCATTTGGAAAATGTCCCGCTTCAAATAATACGCAAGGATAACCCATTTTTGTAAAATTATCTCCGGTTGACATCGGATAAAACTCTGATGTATAACGACCTACATGACCAGAAATCACTTTTTGTAATTCAGTATTCATTGCCTGAATAATTCCCATCGTTTTTTCGCGAACTTCATTTACATCTTCTTCAACATTGTAAGAAGGCGCCAAAAAAGAAAGCGTTGCTGGTTTTGCTGTTTGCCCAACATTGAAAATTGTACGTTGGTCATGCAAATTGAATAAGGTTTGATAATTTCCTTTCTCTACTTGATTCAACAAAACGTGAATTTCTGTTGATTCTTTTGCTAAAAAATCGCGGTTAATATCAATTCCAACCGCATTTCTACGTGTATTGACATTTGCTCCGTCAGGATTTAGCATCGGAATAAAATCAATCGTCAATTGAGATAAAATGGTTTGAGCTAATTCAGATTTTTGTTCAAAAAAATTAATCACATCAAACATTGCACGCGTTCCTGAAGATTCGTTACCGTGCATTTGAGACCAAATTAATAAACGTTTTCCTCCAGTTCCAAAACTTAATTTATAAATCTCGTTTCCTAAAAAAGATGTTCCAATTTGTTCTTTTTGAGATGATTTTAATGAAAAATAGTGATTTAAAGCTTCAAAATTTAACCATTTCGAATCAAAACCTTCTTGTCTGAAAGTTGAATATTCTTTCTCTAATTGATGAATATCAAACATATTTTTTACGTTATACGTTTTAAGATCTATGTTATAAATTTTGATTATCAAATAAATAAAACCGTCAATTCGAGTGAAATTCGGTTAGAATTTTGTATCGAGAATAAGGTTTTTGAAAATAAAATTTATCTTAATTCTCGATACAATTTTTAAAAATAATCTTTCTAAAAATCACTCGAATTGACGAATTTTAATCCAAAATATACAACATTATTATTTATATTAAATTGATTTCTTGAAAGTTTTGCGACGTTTGTGATTTACAGGATCATAAGCTTTCCATAAAGCTTGAATACTTTCGTTGTCCGATAATTCAGGGTTTGTTTCCAAAAATTTGATCCCGTTGTTTCTAAACGTATCAAACATTGCATTAAAAATCAATGCTGTAACTCCCTTTCCTTGAAATTTCGGATCAATTCCAATCAAATAAAATTGAGCAGAATCATTATTTTTACTTGCTTTCATCAAATGCCACCAACCAAAAGGAAAAATTTTACCTTTCGCTTTTTGCATCGCTTTCGAGTAAGAAGGCATCGTAATTGCAAACGAAACCATTTTTCCGTCTTCATCAACAATACAGTTCACAAAATCTGGATTGATAAACGGAATATATTTCTTTTTGTAATATTCTATTTGGTAATCCGCAATTGGCACATAAGTATCCAATTCGCTGTAAGTTTTATCTAACAAATCGAACATTTCGTCGACATACGGAATAATTTCAGAAGTTTTTGTAAACTTCAATTCTCGTAATTTGTAACGTTCTCGAATAATTTTATTAAATTTGATAACCTTTTCTGGCAATTCTGTTGGTGCAGCCAATTCATATTCCACCCACTCATTAGCCGTTTCAAAACCTAATGATTCTAAGTGTTGCGCATAGTACGGAAAATTATATAAACCAACCATTGTAGCCAATTTATCATATCCGAAAGTTAGCAAACCTGCCTTTTCCAAATTCGAAAAACCAACTGGTCCCTCTATATATTCTAATTGATTTTCTTTACCTATTTCCGTGACTTTTGCCAAAAGTACTTTCGTGACTTCGATATCATCAATCATATCAAACCAGCCGAAACGCATTTTACGTTTTTGTTGATTATTGACTTCTTGCCAATTGATAATTGCCGCAACACGTCCCACAATCTTACCTTCTTTTTCAGCAAGAAAATAACGCGCTTCAGCATCTTTAAAAACGGGATTTTTAGAAACATCTAATGTTTCCTTCTCCTCATTAATAAAGGGTGGAACGTAATATTGATTATCCTTATACAAATTCATCGGAAACTTAATAAATGCTTCCAAATCGTGTTTTGATTGTACTTCTATTATGCGAATACTCATAGCTTACAAAGGTAATGAGTTTTGTAATTTCAATTCAAAAATTTTTGAGCAAAATGTCAGCTTTTGTTCATTTTTTACATGATTTAATACAGAACTCTGCCAAAAAACCAACTTTTCTGCTATTTTTGTCTCTATTCACTTATTGGAATACTTTTTGAATTTTGAATGAATATTAAAATTGATTAAAAAATAAAATAGAAATAGATGACAGGTTATTACATTATTATTGGACTGTTTATGTTGATTAGCTGGTTTGTTAGCAACCAATTACAACGTAAATTTAAGTATTATTCGAAAGTACATTTGGCAAATGGAATGTCAGGAAAAGAGATTGCAGAAAAAATGCTTTCTGACAATAACATTCATGATGTACGTGTTATCTCTACTCCTGGACAATTAACAGATCATTACAATCCTGCTGATAAAACGGTAAACTTATCGGAAGTTGTTTACCACGAACGAAATGCGGCAGCAGCGGCTGTTGCAGCGCACGAATGTGGTCACGCAGTACAACATGCGGTTGGTTATAATATGTTGCAATTACGCTCAAAAATGGTTCCGATGGTAAACGTTGCATCGCGCTTAAATCAATGGATTTTAATGTTAGGATTAGTCGTGATGGCTTCATCTAAAAATGCAACTTTGCTGTGGATTGGTATTTTCTTATTTGCGGTAACAACTGTTTTTGCTTTTGTTACTTTACCAGTTGAATACGATGCTTCGAACCGTGCGTTAGCTTGGTTAAAAGGAAACAACATGGTGATGCCAAACGAATATGAAGGTGCAAAAGATTCATTAAAATGGGCTGCAAGAACTTATGTAGTCGCAGCGATTGGTTCGTTAGCTCAACTACTTTATTTTGTCATGATGGCAATGGGCGGACGACGAGATTAAAACTTGATTATTATAAAATTAAAAAATCCCTTCAAA
>NZ_DICC01000061.1:0-23949 GCF_002415215.1 Empedobacter sp. UBA5036 | reverse complement strand
TTGAAGGGATTTTTTAATTTCTTTTTTATTTACTTTTTATCGTATAATTTATTGTATAAATCTTGATATTTAGCTAGCACATTTTTACGTTTCAATTTTAATGTTGGCGTTAATAATCCATCATCAATGGTCCATTCATCAGGCGTTAATTCGAACTTTTTGATTTGTTCCCAATGTCCCAAACCT
Source organism: Empedobacter sp. UBA5036 (assembly GCF_002415215.1). Classification (NCBI taxonomy): domain Bacteria; kingdom Pseudomonadati; phylum Bacteroidota; class Flavobacteriia; order Flavobacteriales; family Weeksellaceae; genus Empedobacter; species Empedobacter sp. UBA5036. Next base: position 23,763 of record NZ_DICC01000061.1, on the reverse strand, counting down.
TGATTCATTTTTTCAATTTCACGACCAATAATATCTAAAATTGCAGGTTCTTTAATCAAATCTGCATTCGTTGCAGGCTCAGCAATTCCTTTGATACGTAAATAATCTTTCAACACTTGGAAATTAGGTTGAATAATCGCACAAGGCATCTTCTCTCCTTCTCCAACAACCATTACTTGCTCGATAAAACGAGATTGTTTGAATTTATTTTCGATGATTTGAGGCGCAATATATTTACCTCCAGAAGTTTTGAACATCTCTTTTTTACGATCAGTAATTTTAAGTAAACCTCTTTCAAGAACTCCAATATCACCCGTTTTAAAATAACCATCTGGCGTGAATGCTTCAGCAGTTTTTTCAGGATCTTTGTAATAACCTTGTGTAACGTTAGGACCTTTGACTAAAATCTCTCCGTCTTCTGCAATTTTAACCTCGATTCCTTTTAATGGTGCACCAACAGTTCCGATTCCAAAACCGTCTTTCTTCATACAATTCACCGAAATTACGGGAGAAGTTTCTGTCAAACCATAACCTTCTAAAATAGGAATTCCAGCACCCCAGAAAATATGATTCAAACGTGCTGCTAAAGGCGCAGATCCCGAAACCATACATACTAAATTACCACCAACTCCTTCTTTCCATTTACTGAAAACCAAACTTTTTGCAATTGAATGTTTCAAACCAAATAATCCACCTTTTGGATTGTAAGGATCGTAATCTTCAACAAGGCTTAAAGCCCACATAAAAATTTTTGTTTTAAGACCTCCTGCAGAAGCACCTGTATTGTAAATTTTATCGTAAACTTTTTCTACTAATCGAGGCACAACCGTCATCACATGCGGTTTCACCTCTTTCATATTATCTCCTAATTTATCGATGCTTTCTGCATACCAAATTCCGATGCTCAAATGTTGATACAAGTAAATCAACATACGTTCGAAAACGTGATTAATCGGAAGAAAACTCAATGCAATTGCATGATTTGGAAAATCCGGAATACGATCAACGGACATTAAAACATCAGAAACGATATTCTCGTGCGTTAATACAACACCTTTCGGACGACCTGTTGTTCCTGAAGTATAGATCAAAGTCGCCATATCAGATGGTTTTATCATCTCTTTGATACTATCAACTTCATGTTGCGTTGAATTATCTTCACCCAAATCTAAAATTTCTTTATAATTTGGAACTCCAGCAATTTCATCAAAACTATAAATCCCAACCAATGTTGACACTTTATCTTTTACAGCTACAACTGTATCATATAAACCTTTATCAGAAACAATGATAAATTTACATTCAGCATTGTTTAAGATATAATCAAAATCGTCTTCGGAAAGTGTTGGATATAACGGAACGGAAATCGCGCCAACTTGCTGAATACCGATATCACAGATGTTCCATTCGGTACGATTAGTTGAAGTGACTATTGCAATTTTATCTTGTGGCTTGATTCCTAATTGTAATAATCCTCGACTAAATGCATTTGCTTTGGCAACGTATTCTTGTGTAGATGTTTTTACCCAGGTTCCGTTCACTTTAGACACCAATGCATCTTCTCGAGGATTATTTTCTAATTGATTTTGTGGAAAATCAAATAATCTTTTTATTTCCATGGTTTTGAATAATTTTCTTAGTTGCAAAATACTAATAAAAAAATTATAATGCAAGCATATAAAATTATTTTAGTGTAAATCCTACACCAATAAAAATATGGAAATTTTATTAATTCAAGACTTACTCTTCGTCATCTAACAAAGACATTTCTTGATCATAAAAATCTAAAGCGTCTTCAATTAAATTTGCGATTTCAGTATTAAATTCTTCGTTATCTTCTTCTTCAGAAATATCTTCAAACCACTCGATATCGTCAGTTTCTACATCTAATAAAAAACGAGGATAATCTGTATGTAAAATAAAGATTTTGTCTGGCATTGTTGAGTTATCAGCCAATAAAAATTTTGGTAATTCCATTTTATATATTTTTTAATTTATCTTCTAAAATTATTTCTGCATTAGGATTTTCCCTAATCATTTTCTTTGTTTGACGATTGTAACGAATCATCAAAAACACTGCCGAAGCTGTTAAACCAGTTCCTAAACCAATCCACATTCCAAACGCACGCATTTCGAATACAATTGCTAAGACTACACCAATCGGAATTGCGATTAACCAATATGAAATAAACGTTAAAATAGAAGGAATTTTAACATCGGTCATTCCTCTCAAAGCACCTAATAATACCAATTGAACGCCATCTGACATTTGGAAAAGCGAGGCAATAATTAATAATGATGCAGCTAAATTGATAACGTCTGGATTGTCTAAATAAATTGTTGGTAATTGATAACGGAAAATAATGAATAAAATTCCGCACAAAATCATAAATGATAATACCATTAAAATACAAGACCAACCTGCTTCTCGTAAGGTTTTGTAATCTTTTAAACCTAATTGATTTCCGATACGAACCGTTGCTGCAACTCCAATTCCTGTACACATCATAAAAGTTGTGGAAGCTAAATTTATCGCAATTTGATGCGCTGCTAAATTTACTTTAGCTAATTCTTGATCTGCAATAGAATTTGTAAATGTATAACCGCAAACAAAGGCTGCCAAAGAGAATGCACTCATTTCGAAGAAAGAAGTTAACGCGGTTGGAATTCCAATTCCAGCAATTTTTCTGAAAATAGCTTTCTGAAAATTACTTGCCTTAAATTGAACTTCTTGTAATACAGATTTCGTTTTCTTAAAATTAAATAAAACAAGAATTAAGAAAATCATCATTACCAAACGCGCAACGAATGTTCCCCAAGCTGCACCAGCGACTTCTAAACGTGGGAATCCCCAGTTTCCATAAATCCAACCATAATTTAACGTAATATTAATCACGTTACTCAATACAGTTGCAATTGTAACAGGAATCGTTAAAGATAAACCTTCTGATAATTGACGAAACGTTTGAAAAATCATCAACGGTATCATCGAAAATGTCATAATCGTAAGATATGGAATACATTTTTCTACTACATCAGCGGGTTGTCCCATGTAGAACATCAGCGGTTTTAGGAATGTAATCAATAAGAATAAACCGATTGATAACGTAATATTTAAGACCAAACTGTGCGAAAAATAATTTGCAGCCATTTTTTTATCACCTTTCGAATCTTCTGCCGCAATCAATGGTGACAACGCAAAACTAAATCCGAAAGCAAATACTAAAACCGCAAAAAATAATGAATTTCCTAAAGAAGCTGCTGCTAAAGCTGTTTTCCCCAAAACCTCATCTTCTATATTATCATATTTTCCACCTAAACCACCAACCATAATGTTATCAATAATGTTGACAGAAATTTGCCCCATTTGAGTAATCATTACAGGAAATGCTAATTTGATATTACGCCTTAAATGCTCTTTTAATTCCAATTTATTCTCTATTTACAATTGCAAAGATACAGCAAAGGTTTTGCTTCTACATTTAAAAATTGTCATGTAATTTAAAATTAATCAATAAAAAAAGACTACTTAAATAAGTAGTCTTTAATATTTATAGAAAATTTTTCTTTTTATTTTGCAACAAATGTTGACGCAATATTCAGTTCATCCATTTGTGTTTGATCAATTGGAGAAGGTGCATCAATCATGACATCGCGACCCGAATTATTTTTAGGGAATGCTATGTAATCACGAATTGTTTCTGAACCATCTAAAATCGATACAAAACGATCAAAACCGAATGCTAAACCTCCATGAGGTGGCGCACCATATTTGAAAGCGTTCATTAAGAAACCAAATTGCGCTTCTGCTTGATCTGGCGTAAATCCTAATAATTCGAACATTCTTGCTTGAACTTCTTTATCGAAAATACGAATAGAACCTCCACCGATTTCATTCCCATTTAAAACTAAATCATATGCATTTGCACGAACTTCACCTGGATTAGTCGCAATTAATTCCATATCCTCTGGTTTTGGAGAAGTAAATGGATGGTGCATCGCGTGATATCTTTCAGATTCTTCGTCCCATTCTAATAAAGGAAAATCTACAACCCATAATGGAGCAAAAACTTCTGGATTACGTAATCCTAAACGCTCTGCGATTTCCATACGTAAAGCCGATAATTGCGCACGAACTTTGTTTGTATTACCAGACATCACCAACATTAAATCTCCTGGTTTTGCGTTCATACGCTCTGCCCAAGCTGCTAAATCTTCTTGCGAATAAAATTTATCTACAGAAGATTTAAATGTTCCATCTTCATTATAACGCGCCCAAACAAGACCAGTTGCCCCAATTTGTGGACGTTGAACCCATTCGATTAATTTATCAATATCTTTACGTGTGTAAGCATTACAACCTTCCGCAGCAATACCAACAATTAATTCTTGTTCATCAAAGATTTTGAAATCTTTTCCTTTAGCTAAGTCTGTGATTTCACCGAATTCCATTCCAAAACGAATATCTGGTTTATCATTTCCATAACGACGCATTGCTTCTGCAAATGTCATACGTGGGAATTGTTCAAATTCTAATCCTTTGAAAGTATGTAATAAATGTTTTGCTAAACCTTCGAAAACATTCATGATATCTTCTTGTTCAACAAACGACATTTCACAGTCAATTTGTGTAAACTCTGGTTGACGGTCTGCACGTAAATCTTCGTCACGGAAACATTTTACAATTTGGAAATAGCGGTCTAAACCTCCTACCATTAATAATTGTTTGAATGTTTGTGGCGATTGTGGTAACGCATAAAATTCACCTGGATTCATACGAGATGGAACCACGAAATCACGCGCACCTTCTGGCGTAGATTTAATTAAAACTGGAGTTTCAACCTCTACAAATTCTTGTGCATCTAAATATTTACGAACTTCCTGCGCAACTTTAGAACGGAAGATTAATTTTTCTTTTACTGGATTACGACGAATATCTAAATAACGATATTTCATACGGATATCTTCTCCACCATCTGTATTATCTTCGATTGTAAATGGAGGCAATGCAGATTCATTCAAAATTGTAATGTTTTCTGCTAAGATTTCAATATCCCCTGTTGGAATGTTTGGATTTTTTGAAGCTCTTTCGATTACAGTTCCTGTAACTTGAATTACGAACTCGCGTCCTAAATGACGAGCAGTTTCAAATAATTCTTTCGAAGAACGTTCTTCATCTAAGATGATTTGTGTGATTCCATAGCGATCACGTAAATCGATCCACATCATAAAACCTTTGTCACGTAACGTTGATACCCAACCGCTTAACGTGACTTTTTCATTAATGTTGGCTTGTGTTAATTCACCACAAGTATGAGTTCTAAACATTTGTCGTCAAATTTATAGGACAAAGGTAAAGTTTTGCGTCGAAATAAAGAAGTTATCTAACTTATTTGAGAAAATAAATTTAATAAAAAAAGCGATTCAAAATTGAATCGCTTTTCATACTATTTACAAGTCGTTTTATATTTTTCAAAAAAGGTTTTGATTCCATCTACAGATTTTAAGTCAAAATCCGTCACATTTAAACTACATTTTATGTATTCGTTGAAATTTTTTTCCAATTTATCATCATTATTATTTCCTAAATAAAGCGCTTTTTCTTGATTAGGTATTTTTATATAAAGTTTATTATTAGACGGTTCTTCTAAAATAAGAAATCCGTTATCTTCATTTAAAATTTTATAGAAATATGAAAAATCAGTGCTTAAACTCATTACATTTCCAATTGAATTAAAAACATTACCAATCGTTTTCAAACCTATATAACAATCTCCTGAATCTGTACAGAATTTTGCTCCTGTGTTTGATTTATATCGTGTAGATTTTTCTTTCCCTTTCTCATTTACAGCTTTTACATAAACTGATTTACCGTAATTTTCAGGTAAAGATTCTATATTGCTTTTTTCAACTTTACTTGTTGCATTTTCAAAATTAATCGAAAGTTTACCAGCAACCTTATTTCCTTTTTCGTCAATAAGAAAACCTGGGACATCATATAAATTGGAAGAATTTGCTTTAGCTTCTGCAATTTTATTCTGATAATCAACCCTTTCCTCTGTTGAATTTTTTATTTGAAGTTGAGTATTTAAAGCAAAACCATTTTTTAAAGCAAATCCTACAATTTGGGTAAAAAATTTATTATTCTTTATATCTCTTGAACTTTTATCTTTTAATGGGTTTTCTAATTCTTTTAATTTTAATGAATAAACTTTATTTAAGTCACTAATTTCTAAAGAATTTCCTCCAAATTCACCTACTTTATAATTATTATTTTCAACTAAAGTATAATTATCTACAGAAAATCCAGAAGGAGAATACAATATTTGTCCAATTTTAATGTTATTTTGATATATAATTCCTTTATTGTCAAAATAAATCCCATTAGATTTCACTAATTCTGTTAATTCATCTAATAATTTATTATAATCTAAAATTTCATTATTATATTCCTCTTGTATATCTCTTTTATCAAGTTGCAAAATTTGTTGTACAATAGATTGATCTATTCCATTTGAAGTAATAATCTTATATTGTCCATTTGAAAAGGTTTTCACAATATCTTTTTCTAAATTAAATAAAGAGAAACCTTTCATATCTGTTTCAAAATCATTAGACTGATTTGATGTTAAATCAATCAATCTAAACCAAATTTTATTACCACCATATGGATATGGTTCAGCTTTATATTCAATAGATAAAATTGGTTTATTTTGTATATCTGACAACGTATAAACACGTTTTTTTCCTTCAACTAATGCAACTTCTTTTTTATCAAATAGAACTTTTCCTTTTTTTATATCAATATCTTGCGCAGAAACATAAAAAGAACCTAAAATAAACAGGCTCAATAGAATTTTTTTCATAGGGTTAAATTTCTGCAAATATAACTGATAGAAACAAAAAGATCCGGTTATAAATGATTATAATCGGATCTTTTATTGTTTATTGTAAGTTTAAACATTTCTCAACTTACTATGTTTATAACCGTAAGTGAAATAAATTGTTAAACCAATTGCAATCCAAATCAAGAAAATCATCCAGTTTTTCAATCCTAATTGCGCCATCATATAAAAACAACACAACATACCAGCTAACGGAATAATAGAAGTTCTTTTGAAAAATGTTCTAACTACCATAAAAACATAAATCATTAAGAATAGAATCATTGGAATTTTGTGTTTGAAAACATCCCATCCTTTTTCCATCTTCTTATCTTCGTAAACTGGTAATTTGCTCAAAGTAGATTTATATTGTTCTGGAGATAATTGTGCCAAATAATCATCCAAAAATTCAATTTCAGATCCTGTTAATTCATTAATTGTTGCATAAGAATCTTTTAATTCTTTTGGCGATAACGAATTTACAAAATGTTCAATTGGCATAGGTTGCGGTTTATTCGTAAAGAAATCAATCGAATCATCTTTAAATGTTGTTGCGCATAAAAATACAATCACGGCAGTTACAATTGGCATAATGTATTTTGCATTGATAAAAGGCGTTTTAAAATTTCCTCTTTTCGCATTTGGATCGGCATCCATACGAAGTACAGCAGCACAAACTAACACAAAAGCAAACAAAGTTCCAATAGAACAAGCATCAACAACCAATTCCAAATCTGTAAATAAAATAGGAACTCCAACTACAAATCCAGTAAAAATAGTTGCAAAAGAAGGTGTTTTAAATTTCGGGTGAATAGTAGAAAATTTCTTTGGTAATAAACCATCACGAGACATTGTCATCCAAATACGAGGTTGCCCAATTTGAAAAACAATAAATACACTCGCCATCGCTACTACAGCCGAAAAAGCAATAATTCCTGCCAACCACTTTAAATCTTGAATTTTATCAAAAACATACGCCAAAGGATCTCCAACATTCAATTCAGAATAATGAACCATTCCCGTAATTACTAAAGCAATCAGCACATATAAAACAGTACAAATAATGATAGACGCAAAAATTCCACGAGGCAAATCTCGCTTCGGATCTTTACATTCTTCCGCAGTTGTGCTAATCGCATCAAACCCAATATAAGCGTAAAAAACAGACGAAACTCCAGCCAAAACACCTCCTACTCCATTCGGTGCAAAAGGATTCCAATTATCTGGATTCACATAAAAAGCACCAACCACAATTACCAAAAGTACCACAGCTAATTTTAACACAACCATTGCATTACTTGCTTTTCTCGATTCATTAATTCCACGATAAACCAAAGCTGTAATCAAAAAAGTAATGATTAATGCAGGAATATCCACCACTAAATTAAATCCTAAATATGGAGCATCTTTAAAGGCTAAATATTTTGGAATCTCTTGCGCATAAGGCGAATTCGCAATTCCTTCTAATGTTTTACCTTTCGCTAACTCATTCGAAACAAATTCAAAACCTTCTCTCGCCGTAAAATAATCCATTGTCATCCATTCTGGCAGATGTAATCCCATTCCGGAGAGCAAGGTGGTAAAATAATCACTCCACGAAATCGCGAGCACAATATTCCCAATCGCATATTCCATAATCAATGCCCAACCAATTACCCAAGCAAATAATTCTCCAAATGCAACATAGCTATAGGTATACGCACTACCCGAAACAGGCACTAACGAAGCAAATTCTGCATAAGCAAAAGCTGTAAAACCACAGGCAATTGCCGTAAAAATAAAAAGGAAGATAACTGCTGGTCCACCTTCAAAACTTGCTCGACCAATAGTACTAAAAATACCAGCTCCAACAATTGCGGCGATACCAAAACCTGTTAAATCTCGAACACCTAAAGTTCTTTTCATTGTAGTCGTGTTCTTTGCAGATTCTGCTAAAATGGATTCGACAGATTTTTTTCTGAATAATTGTGACATAATTTATTTAAAAACGGGCAAATATAAAAAAGACAATCCCAAATTCGGATAGAATCCGTATAAATATTGGTTTTTTATTCAAATTTTCTTTTTTATTCTGCTTGGTTAGATTAATTTTAAATTTAATTCAAAAAATTAACATGAAACAATTTTTATTTGCAATTGCTTTAACTGCTACTTTAGTAAGTTGTGATTCTACAAAACCAATTTCTCAGGAGAAATATCAAAAGAGTCTTGTAAAATATACAGACAAAATTTCTGAAGCTGAATTAAAAAAACAGCTTTACATCATTGCTGCGCCTGATATGGAAGGTAGAAATGCTGGAACTGAAGGCGAAATAAAAGCGGGAAACTATATCTCTAATTATTACAAAGAATTAGGAATTAATGGACCAAATAATAATTATTTCCAAATTATTCCTGCTGGAACTTTTAACCGAGTAAAAGGTCAAATGAGAAATGTGATGGGATTCATCAAAGGATCAGAAAAACCAGAAGAAATTGTGGTGATTTCGGCACATTATGATCACGAAGGAATAAAAGATGGAAAATTATATGCTGGTGCTGATGATGATGGTTCTGGAACTGTTGCTGTAATGGAAATTGGTCGTATTTTCCGCGAAGCTGAGAAGAAAGGAATTCGTCCAAAACGTTCGGTTTTATTGCTACATGTTTCTGGTGAAGAAAAAGGATTATTAGGTTCTAAATATTATTCAGAACATCCAATTTTTCCTCTTGCAAACACAGTTGCAAATGTTAACATTGATATGATTGGTCGAGTAGACTACGAACATAATGAACAAACAAGAGACTTTGTTTATGTAATTGGTTCTGAAATGTTGTCTTCTGATTTACACAAAGCTGTTTTAGCAGCAAATGATGGATTAGGAATTAATTTAGATATGCGTTACAATACGCCAGATGATCCAAATCGTTTTTATTACCGTTCTGACCACTATAATTTTGCGAAACATAACATTCCGTCTGTTTTCTTCTTTAATGGTGTGCACGATGATTACCACAAACCAGGCGATACACCAGACAAAATTGAATATGATTTATTGACGCGTCGTACAAAATTAGCTTTCAATACAATTTGGATTTTAGCAAACGTCGAAAATAGACCAGTTGTAGACAAAGAATCTCCTATGCCTTCTACAAGATAAATATAAAAAGTATACATTAAAAAATCCCTTGAATTCAAGGGATTTTTTGCTTTATAGATTTTTCTTTCTTATAAAGATAAAGTAACTCAACCCTAAAAAGAAAATATTGTATATAAGGTTGATATAATCTAATCTTTCTAAAGATGCTATTTGATTCATTAAGTTATCAAATGATTTTGGAGAACTTGAATAAGGAATGAAATCTGCAAACTTTTTACTACTAATCACAGAACAAAAAACAGTTACAAATAGAGAAAAACCTACTGGATAAATAAAACTTCTGAAGAATAAACTCAAAGCAAATTGTATCATAGATACAGCTAAATATCCAATCCATAATTTGAAAAAAGTGTAAAAAGCAATTTCTCTAAAATCAAAATTCTGAAAACCATAATTTGGTGAAATAAATTGTAATAAATATCCACTTAATAGAAAAAACACATAAGCCCCAACAACAGAAAAACTGACTATAATTAAAATAAATAAAGCTTTGGCTAAATAAATTTTAGCATGTGAAATGGGCAGTGTAAATAACAATTTATAATTGTTGTTCTTATATTCTACATCGCAACATGAATGCACAAACACAGCAATTAAAACTGGAAATAGCATATAGAAAAACATAAAAACATATCGTCCTAAAAAACCGTACCACGGATTCAAAGCAATAGGTTCCATTGGTACTTTATAAATTAAATAGAAAAAAACACCTAAAACGACTAAAGTTGGTAAAAATAATACACCAAAAATTTCTTTGTTTTTTGATAATTTATATAGTTCGGAAGCAAATGCTTTATAAAATGTATTTGTCATTTTAGTGTTGAATTAGGTTAATAAAAATTTGTTCAAGATTAGCTGTTTCAGACTGAACATCATAAATTTTAATGTTATGCTGAATTAATTGTTGTATTTTTTGATGAAAATCATCATCGTTTTCAATTTCAAAATGCATGACGTTATCTTCAATTATTACATTTTCAAAAAGTTGTTTTGCTTTCTCTGCATCATTTATTTTTATAGCAACTTTACGAACAACATTCCCAAGTAATTCTTCTTTTTTGCCTTCAAAAATCATCTTTCCTCCTTCTATAATTCCAATATGCGTAGCAACTCGTTCTAATTCACTTAAAATATGACTTGACAAAAAAATCGTTTTACCTGATGCATTCAACCTCAAAAACAATTCGCGCATTTCATAAATTCCTTGTGCATCCAATCCATTAAGAGGTTCATCTAAAATCAAAATTTCTGGATCATGAAAAATCGCTATTGCAATTCCCAAACGTTGTTTCATTCCCATCGATAAATCAGATGTTTTATAATGTTCCGCGTACAACAAACCAACCAAATCTAACACTTCACTAATTCGCTCCTCACCTTTTTGATAAATTACATCTAAGTATTTTAAATTTTCATAAACAGTCAATTTTGTGTAAAAACAAGGCGCTTCAATCAAATTACCTGTTAAAGCATGAATCTTAATAGGATGTTTTTTGATACTCAACTCATTCAAGAAAATAGTATCTTCATTCGAATTCAATAATCCTAAAAGCAATTTTATTGTTGTCGATTTTCCTGCTCCATTTCGCCCCAAATAGCCATAAATACTTCCTTTCGGAACATTAAGATTAACTTGATTTAATATTTGTTTTGACCCGAAACTAAAATTCAAATCTTTTATTTCTATACTTTTCATTATTTCTCTTCTTTTAGTGGTGTTGGTTCTTGATTAACATCGATGTAAAAAATTCCATCTACAAAGTCACTCCATTTTGCTTTTACATTCATTCCTTGATCTATAACTGAATAATACTCAGATTTTAGTGCAGATTGATTCGGAATTTGACTAAAATCTAAAAAGAAATAAGGCTGATTAAGTTGATGAAATGCATTCTCTACCGCATATTTATTAGGTGTATTAATTATTTGTTTCAGAGGATTATAAACGCCATACGAAGTAAAACCAATTGCATACGATTGGTTCTTGTATTTTTCTTTGATATATTGTCCCAATGGTTTAAAATTATTCGGATAATATTTTTTGTAAGCATGTACATTCGCCGACCAAATAATTACTTTCTGATTTGGATAAAGAGAATCCAATTGATAAATTAAATTCTCTACCATCAAAGAATCTCTAAAATTCATACTTTCCTTAGTTCCAGATTTATACATCAAATTTTTCTGAATATGGTTTTTAATATCTTTCAGATAACGTGAATAGATTTTAGTTTCTTCAGTTTTTGGAAGCCTTGATATTCGTAATGAAATCGATTGTAACTCTTTAAGGAGTTGAGTAATTTCATTTTTTTTATATGTAGCTTCAGTAAATTTTTTATATCTAAAAATTGTAAGATTATCAATATTTTGATTTAAAAAAGGGTAATCATATAAAGATATATTTTGATTCGCTAAAAACTCTCTTAATAATTTTATACGTCTTAAATACCCATTATTTAAAATTTCTGTCAGTAAATCACCAGAATATTGCATATCAAAACCACCTAATGTGATTGGATTATTTGTTTTCTTAGTTTGTAAATAATAGTTATTTAGAGGTTGAGTTTCTTTATTATCCCACCAAAAATTAAACATACCAAGTCCCGCAATCGAATCTTTTCCAACACCTAAAGTTCCTTTTTCCATTTCTTGGTTGGTTATCCACATATCATATTGTCCAGCTTCGTACAAGACAACATTGTAATCCAAATTTTCGTGCAAATACTTTATCAAGCGTGATTTGGCTTTAAAAGTTTGTCCATCTTGATGTATACCTTCACCCAAAAAAACAATACGATTATCTTTTAACATCATTTTCAAAAATTCTAAATCCTGATTATTTTGTTCAGTCATTTCAATCGAATTTATTGGATGTTTATATTGATTTGTTTCAGCGATTATCTTCTCTGAGTCATCATTGAAAGTTTTCTTGAAAACAAAAACATTCAACAATACTGCACTGAGTAAAGTCAAAATTGTAAATAGTGTTAATTTCTTCATGAATCATTAGTGTTATTTAAAAATAGTATTTTTCGTATTACATCACGTTTTTATTTTTTCATTTATAATAATATGATTCATAAAAAAATAAAAAGGTTGGTTGAGAATCAAAAAAATTTAAAACTTCTTTAATAAAACTATATTGTCGCAATTCCGTAACTTTGAGGAACAATAAAAAACAAACAATGAATAACGATATTCTTAATTTGGAACCAAAAGCAATCTGGAAAAACTTCTCAGCATTGAATTCAGTTCCAAGACCTTCTAAGAAAGAAGAAAAAGTACGTCAGTTCATCATCAAATTTGGTGAAGATTTAGGTTTACCTGTCGAAACGGACGAAGTAGGAAATGTTTTAATCAAAAAAGCTGCTTATCCAGGAATGGAAGACCGTAAAAAAGTGATCATGCAATCGCACTTGGATATGGTTTGTCAAAAAAATAACGATGTAACATTCGATTTTGAAACACAAGGAATTGAAATGTACATTGAAGATGATAAATTTGTTACAGCAAATGGAACAACTTTAGGTGCAGATAACGGAATTGGAGTTGCGACAATTATGTCTATTTTAGAATCGAAAGATATTCCTCATCCAGCTATTGAAGCATTTTTTACAATTGACGAAGAAACTGGAATGACTGGTGCTTTAGGTTTGAAAGCTGGATTCTTATCTGGGAAAATCTTGTTGAACTTAGATACCGAAGAAGATGATGAATTAGACATTGGTTGCGCTGGTGGTGTTGATGTAACGGCGACAAAAGCTTACACTACAGAAGCTACTAACGGAACTGCTTTTACCTTAACATTAAAAGGTTTGAACGGTGGACACTCTGGAATGCAAATTCACGAAGGTTTAGGAAATTCGAACAAATTAATTGCTCGTTTATTAAATGCTGCAACTGAATTTGGTTTACAAATCGCTCATATGGAAGGTGGAAGTTTACGTAACGCTATTCCTCGCGAGTCTTGGGCTAAAGTTGTGATTCCTGCGGATAAAGTAGATGCTTTCAAAGCGTCTTACGAAACTTTACGTACAGAAATCATTGAAGAATATGAAACGAAAGAACCTAAAATGGTGATTACACTAGAACCAACTGATGCAACTGATGCAATGTCAGCACAAGATTCTAAAGTTTTTGTTCAAACAATTATGGCAGCTTTCAATGGTGTTTACAGAATGAGTCCAGATGTTGAAGGTTTAGTAGAAACATCTAACAATGTGGCTCGCGTAGAAGTTATTGACGGAAACGCTCGTGTTTTATGTTTAACGCGTTCTTCTATAGAATCAGGTAAAGAAGCATTAGCACAAACATTAAAAGCTGGTTTCGAATTAGGTGGTTTTGAGGTTAAATTCTCTGGTTCTTACCCAGGTTGGAAAGCAAATACTCATTCTGAAATTTTAGAATTGATGAAAGGAATTTATGTTTCAAAATTTGGAGAAGAACCAAAAGTTGTGGCTTGCCACGCAGGTTTAGAATGCGGAATTATTGGAACAAATTATCCAGGTTTGGATATGATTTCTTTTGGTCCAAACATCTCTGGTGCTCACTCTCCTGACGAAAAAGTAGAAATTGCTTCTGTACAAAAATTCTGGGATTATTTATTAGATATTTTAAAAGATATTCCAAACGATGGTCCAGTTAATTACAGCTGTGCAAATTCAAAAAATATATAATTTAAGCTGAAAACTTAATCTAAAGACCACTTTTGCAAGTGGTCTTTTTTTACAATAATACTTTTTAAACAATTCTTTTAATCAAATTAAAATTTTTCTATAATTCTATTTATTTCAGAAAAAAAATCATTAATCATTCATAAGATTAAAAAACAATTATTTACAATTTTATCACCTTATTTTTACTTCTTCAAATAAGCATAATCATTTAATAATCTAGACTATATTTGTTTAACACGTGATTAAAAATGCTTATTGAAAAATGAATCTTATAACAAAATACAGTAAAGTTATTGTTTCTGCACTTGTTGTTCAGACAACTTTTGCACAAATAAATCCGCCAATTGAAAATCCTTTTACTCATAATTTAGGGGGCTTCAATTACGGAACGAAAGATTCTCCAGACGGTAACGAATGGGAATCGCCAATGAATTTATCCTTCAACAAAGAATTACCTAAAAGCTATTTTTTCTCTTTTGAGAATCAAAATCAAGCTGTAAAACTTTTACCAGAAAATAGTCCATATTGGATGAATTTGAATGGTACTTGGAAATTTAATTGGGTAAAAAACCCAAACGAAAGACCGAAAAATTTTTACGAAAACAATTTTGATACCTCTTCTTGGGCTGATGTTCCTGTCCCGATGAGTTGGAATATTTTTGGAATTCAGAAAAATGGAGATTTAAAATATGGTGTTCCAATTTATGTCAATCAAAAAGTTATTTTTCAGCATGCTGTAAAAGTTGATGATTGGAAAGGCGGTGTAATGAGAGAGCCTAACAAAGATTGGACAACATATATTTATAGAAATGAAGTTGGTTCGTATAAACGTACATTCGATGTTCCTAAAAATTGGGATGGACGTGATATTTACATGAATTTTGATGGAGTAGATTCATTTTTCTACTTATGGATTAATGGAAAATATGTTGGTTTTTCTAAAAATTCTAGAAATTTAGCTTCATTTAACATTACACCTTATCTAAATAAAAAAGGTGAAAATTCTGTAGCAGTTGAAGTCTATAGGAATTCTGACGCTTCATTCTTAGAAGCACAAGATATGTTTAGATTGCCAGGAATTTTTCGTACAGTTTCATTAACATCAAAACCGAAAATCCAAGTTAGAGATTTGGTTGTAATTCCTGATGTAACGAATAACTATAAAGATGATGAACTAAATATTTCGGCTGATATTAGAAATTTATCAAATAAAGTCGCAAAAGGTTATAAAATTGCTTATACACTTTATCAAAATAAATTATACAGCGACGAAACTGAAAAAATTGCAACAACTGAATATATTATCAATTCTGATGCAGTTACAATCAATCCTAATTCTTCATCTATTTACAAACTAAAACTATAACTAAAGAATGCAAATCTTTGGTCAGCAGAGCGTCCTTATCGTTATACGTTAGTTGGAGAATTAAAAGATGTAAAGAACAAAACAATCGAAACAGTTTCGACGAATGTAGGATTTAGAAAGGTTGAAATTAAAGATACAAAAGCTGAAGATGATGAGTTTGGTTTGGCTGGACGTTATTTCTATGTAAATGGAAAAACAGTAAAACTGAAAGGTGTTAACCGCCACGAAACAAATCCTGAAAAAGGAAAAGTTGTGACACGTCAACAGATGGAAGAAGAAATTAAGTTGATGAAACGTGCAAATATTAACCATGTTCGTAACTCACATTATCCAGATGATCCTTATTGGTATTATTTATGCGACAAATATGGGATTTATTTAGAGGACGAGGCCAATGTAGAAAGTCACCAATATTACTACGGTGAAGCTTCAATCTCTCATCCAAAAGAGTGGAGAGATGCGCACGTGGCACGTAATGTAGAGATGGTTCATGCAACAATCAATCATCCTTCTATCGTTATTTGGTCTTTAGGAAATGAGGCTGGTCCTGGAAATAATTTTGTTGAAGCCTACAATGCAATCAAAAAAATTGATACTTCTCGTCCTGTTCAATACGAGCGAAATAATGCAATTGTTGATATGGGATCTAATCAATACCCTTCTATCAATTGGGTTCGTGGTGCTGTACAAGGAAATTATAAGTTAAAATATCCTTTCCATATTTCTGAATATGCGCATGGAATGGGAAATGCAGCTGGAAATCTGATAGATTATTGGGAAGCAATGGAATCTACCAACTTCTTTATGGGAGGTGCTATTTGGGATTGGGTTGACCAAGCAATGTATTATTATGATAAAAAGACAGGCGAAAAATTCTTCGCTTACGGAGGTAATTTCGGGGATAAACCAAATGACGGAACGTTTGTAAACAATGGATTAGTTTTCGCTGATTTAAAGGAAAAACCTTCTTACTGGGAAGTTAAAAAAGTCTATCAAAATGTTGGTGTAAAACCTGCAAATATCTTGAATGGTGAAATCGAAATTTTTAATAAAAATTATTTCATTTCGTTAGAAGATTACACGCCAGAATGGGCTTTATACGAAGATGGAATCGAAATTGAAAGAAGTACAGCTTTTATTGAGCCTAAAAAAATCATTAGTCCTCGCGAAAAACAAATCGTTCGTTTACCAATTAATCAATCAAAATTAAAACCTACATCAGAGTATTTTGTAAAAATTCAATTCAAGCAAAATCATGATCAATTGTGGGCGAAGAAAGATTATGTTCAAATGGAAGAACAAATTTTTGTGAAAGCTGCAGAACAAATTCCGACAATTCAAGAAGTTCAAAAAACAAATCAAATTACCATAACAGATTCAGAAAAACTAAAAACAATTAGTGGAAATGGTTTCGCTGTAAAATTTGATAATCAAACTGGAACTATTTATAGTTTAAATTATAATAACCAAACGATTATTAAAGATGGTGACGGTCCAAAATTAGATGCTTATCGTGCACCAATGGATAATGACAACTGGGCGTATCAGCAATGGTTTCAAAAAGGTTTACATAATTTAAAACACAAAGTTTTATCATCAACTTCTTACACAAGAAAAGATGGCGCAATTGTATTATCGTATGTTGTAGAATCACAAGCGCCAAATAGCGCATCACTTTTAGGAGGTACTTCTGGAACATATAAGATCGAAGAACACAAAGACCAAGTATTTGGGGAAAATGATTTCAAATTTACTTCAAATCAAGTTTGGACGATTTATCCAGATGGTTCAATCGAATTATCGTCAAGTATTACTTCAAATGACGAATCGCTTGCTTTAGCGCGTTTAGGTTATGAATTGAAATTACCAGAAAATTTGAGCAATTACAACTATTACGGACGCGGTCCGATTAATAATTATGCAGATCGTAAAACCGCTCAGAATATTGAATTTCATAAAAGTACAGTGAAAGATCAGTTTGTACCGTGGCCAAATCCGCAAAGTATGAGTAATAATGAGGAAGTTAGATGGAGTTCTTTAACTGATACTTCTGGAAATGGGGTTGTTTTTGTAAGCAAAGATTTGATGTCAACTTCTGTTTTGCCTTGGAGCGAATTAGAATTAACGCAAACGCCTCATTTCTATCAATTACCAAAAAGTAATGGAACGTATATGCATTTAGATGCTGGTGTTACAGGGCTTGGAGGAAATAGTTGTGGGCAAGGACCACCATTAGAACAAGATCGTGTAAAACCAAACGCAACAACTTTTGGATTTATTATTCGTCCTGTTCAAAGCAATAATTATTCAACGCAAGCAAAAGTAAAAGGAGCAGGAGATTCTCCACTTCTTATTACACGAAACAAAATTGGGGAAGTTACAATTTTGAGCCAAAATCAACATGCAGATTTGTATTACAAAATCGGGAATGGAAAAGAAACGAAGTATACAGAACCTTTCAAATTGAGAGATGCGAATACAATTGTTACTTGGGATAAAAATAATCCGAACATTAAAGTTTCTTCAAAATTTACTAAAATAGAAACGATTCCGTTACAAGTTGTTTTTGCTTCAAGTCAAGAAACTGGAGAAGGAGATGCTGCAAATCTTGTAGATCGTAATCCAAGCTCTATTTGGCATACGATGTATTCTGTCACTGTTGCGCAATATCCTCATTGGGTTGATTTTGATGCAGGAGAATTCAAGATGATTAAAGGATTTACATATTTACCTCGTCAAGATGGAGCTAATGGAAATATAAAAGATTATAGAATTCAGATTAGTTTAGACGGAAAAAATTGGAGTAACCCTATCAAAGAAGGTTCTTTCGAGAAAAACACTAAACTGCAAACAATTTTGTTCGACAAACCAATTCGCGGAAGATATATCCGTTTCACAGCTTTAAGTTCTCAGAATGGACAAGATTACGCTGCTGGATCCGAATTTGGAGTTTTAGTTAACTAACATTTTTACTCATAGTTTTTTCAAAAGAAATTCATATCATACAAATGGTATGAATTTCTTATTTTTATACCTCACATCAATTTAACATCAAGCCAAAATGTCATCAAATCGATATCCTCAACGCATTGTTTGCTTAACCGAAGAAGGAACTGAAATTCTGTATAACATTAATGAACAACATCGTTTAGTAGGAATTAGTGGTTTTACCTATCGTCCGCCACAAGCAAGAAAAGAAAAACCTAAAGTTTCAACTTTTTTAGATGCTAAATTTGAAGATATCATCAATTTGAAACCAGATTTAGTTGTAGGATATTCGGATTTACAAGCAGATATTGCAGCAGGATTAATTAGAAGAGGAATCAATGTGTTTATCTTTAATCACCGAACAGTTGATGAAATTTTAAATATGATTGTGCAATTTACTTCATTGATTGGTTGCCAAGATAAAGGATTAAAATTAGTCGAATTTTACGAAAAGAAACTCGAAGAAGTAAAACAACAAGCAACTCTTCTTCCCTATCGCCCAACAGTATTTTTTGAAGAATGGGACGAACCAATTATTTCGGGAAGCGCTTGGGTTAATGATTTGATAGAAATTGCTGGTGGAAAATTAGCTTTTCCAGAACTCAAAAATAAAGCTTTAGCTAAAGATCGTATTTTGTTGGATGAACAAGTGATTGAACGAAATCCTGATATTATTATCGGTTCGTGGTGTGGTAAAATGTTCAAACCCGAAAAAGTAAAACAACGAATTGGTTTCGAAAACGTAAAAGCTATTCAACAAAATCATTTATACGAAATAAAATCTGAATTGATTTTACAACCTGGTCCTGCTGCTTTAACCGATGGTTTGGATAAAATTGTGGAGATTATTACAAATTATAAATAAATATATGGATCCGGATTTTTTAATTTTGTATACTAAAGTAATTTTAGTCCTTCACTTCGTATTCGATATTTTATTATTAATTATTTCTATTGTTGCTCACGGAAAAAAAATAAGTTTTAGTAATTATCTAATTTTCATAACAATTTCTATATTACTATTATCAATAATAAGATTATCTATAAAAGAATATCTTGGTGTTTCAATTTATGAACTAAATATAGTAACAAATATTCTCGAAAAACTTTTATACATAGCATTCGGAATTATATTAATAATTGGAATTTCTAAATTAAAAATCAATAAAGAAGAAGAATAAAAATCCCGCTTTTCAGCGGGATTTAATTTATTGTATAATATTGACTTCTCGAACCAATGTTACGCTATATTTAGCTTTCACATCTTCTATAATTCGCTCAGATAAATCATATATTTCGCGTCCAGTTGCATTGCCATAATTCACCAAAACCAAAGCTTGTTTATCGTGAACTCCCGCATCACCAAAACGTTTTCCTTTCCAACCTGCGTGTTCTATCAACCAACCTGCGGCTAATTTAACACCTGAATCAGTTTTGTAATGAGAAATTTCTGGATGAAGTTTTTCTATTTCAGTAAATTCTTCATTCGAAATGACAGGGTTTTTAAAGAAACTTCCTGAATTACCAATCTGCGAAGGATCTGGTAATTTACTTTGACGAATTTTGATTACAGCTGCACTAATTTCTTGAATGGTTGGATCAAAAATTTGCTCCTTTTCTAATTCAGATTTTATTGCACCATATTCTACATGAAGTTTATGATTTTTCTTCGTCAATTTAAATGTAACAGCTACCAAAACGTATTGTCCTCTCAATTCATTTTTGAAAACAGATTCGCGGTAACCAAAATGACATTCTTCATTTGTAAAAGTACGTTCATCACCCGTTCCTAAAACTAATGTTTGAACTTCTTCGATATAATCTTTAACCTCAACGCCATACGCACCAATATTTTGCATCGGCGCCGTACCAACATTTCCAGGAATCAACGAAAGATTTTCTAATCCTCCAAAATCATTTTGCAACGTCCATTCAACAAAATTGTGCCAATTCTCGCTTCCTTGCGCTTTCACGTACACAAAATCATCATCATCGTTGATAATTTCGATTCCTTTCAAATTCAATTTTAACACAATTCCTGGAAAATCATCTACAAAAAGCATATTACTTCCTCCACCAATAAATAAAATCGGTAAATCTTTTTGACGACGAAAGACCAACACTTTTCGCAAATCTTGAATAGTCGCAACATCAGCAAAATATTTTGCTTTTGCTTCTATTCCGAATGTGTTATATAATTTTAATGAATAATTTTCGATGATTTCCATCTTCTTATTTTTCTTATGATCTAATTGTTCCTGGATATTGTTCTAAAGCTTCTTTCAAGATTTCGACAGAACGAACCAAATCTTCTTCTTTCAGAACATAAGCCAAACGAACTTCTTGAATTCCTGAATTCGGAGTTGAATAAAATCCTGCTCCTGGCGCCAACATTACTGTTTCTCCGTTTGACGAGAAAGATTCTAATAACCAAATTGCAAATTTCTCTGCGCTATCAACTGGTAATTGAATCATACAGTAGAAAGCTCCTTTTGGATTTGGACAAACCACACCCGGAATTTGCTGTAAACCTGCAACTAATGTATTGCGACGTTTTAAATATTCTGTACGACAATCTTCGAAATAGGTTCCAACATTTCTGTGTGCTAAAGTTGCAATGTATTGAGAAATTTCAACAGGGCTTAAACGTGCCTGTGCATATAACATTGCAGCTTTTAAGAATTTCTCGTTACGCGTAATCAAAGCTCCAGAACGTGCTCCACATAAAGAAAAACGTTTCGATTCTGAATCAATTACAATTGCATTATCTTTCAGTTCTGGAAAACTTAAAACAGATGTAAATTCTTCTTCTGTATATAAATATTCTGCATAAACTTCATCCGAAATTAAATAGATATCATGTTTAAGAACTAATTCTTTTAATTGATTTAATTCTTCTTTCGAATATACATATCCAGTTGGATTTCCAGGATTACAAATTAAAATTGCACGTGTTTTATCCGTAATTTTTTTCGCAAACTCCTCAACAGATGGTAAAGCAAAATTATTTTCGATTGTAGATGGAACAGGAACAATATTTACATCATTTTCACATGTAAATCCGTTATAATTTGCATAAAAAGGTTCTGGAATAATAATTTCATCACCTGGATTTGCAATAATTCCGAAAATAAATAATAAAGCTTCCGAACCTCCTAATGTTGCAATAAAATTTTCTGGCGTTAATTCGATTCCACGATTTGTAAAATAATCTGCCAAAGCCTGACGATATTCCAACGTTCCTTCTGAGTGCGTATAAGAAATAATGTTTGAAGGAAAATTTTTCAATCCTTCTAAAACAGCTTTTGGCGACTCAATATCAGGTTGTCCAATATTTAAGTGATAAACTTTCGTTCCTCTTTTTTTCGCTGCATCTGCGTATGGCACCAACTTTCTGATTGGAGAAGCTGGCATATTTTGTGATTTTTCAGATAATATTAACATTTATTGTAATTTTTTAAATTTGATTTGAATTCTTTGGTATTGTTTTTGTAATTTTAAAGTGTAAATATAAAAAACGTTTAATCTCAAAAAAAACTTTATTATGAGTAAATTAAATAATGCAACTAAATTATTAGCAGGTTTAGCAATCGGAACAGCAATCGGAGCAGTAGTAGGTTTATTATATGCACCAGAATCAGGGAAAGACACTCGCAAAAAATTAAAAAAAGAAGCTGACAAATACAAAAAAGAGTTAGACAAATACGCGAATGATTTTTCTGATAAAGCGAAAAAAACTAAAAAAGAATTAGAAGCTAAATTAGACGAAGTAAAATCAAAATTAGCAGAACAAAAAGACGAGTTTGTAGCAAAAGCGAAAGAAGCTGGAAAAGATTTAAAATCTAAAGCAAACCAAACAAAAGAAGATTTAAAAGACGAATTTCAAGAAAACGTAGGAGTTTAATTTCTCCGAAATACAACATTCCTTAAAATTTATAATTAACTTTGTCTGAAATAAATCAATTTTATGTTTAATGAACTAAAAGTTTATATTAATAATAGAATAACTTTAGCTAAATACGATCTCGTAGATTCGCTGAGTAATATGTTGGCGAGCGGTATTTATGTATTAATTATTGCCGTATTTTCTTTGTTTCTATTATTATTAGGAAGTTTAGCATTAGGATTTATTTTGGGAGGTTATTTTAATGATACAGGATTAGGTTTTCTTGCTGTAACTGGAATTTATTTCTTAATGATGGTTTTTTCTATTCTATTTAGAAAGAAATTAAAACTTTTCTTGACAAATATTGCCGTAGAAAACGCGATGGAAGCTATGTCTAACCAGGAAGATGACGAAGACGACGATGAAGAATAAAGAACAAATGTCTGCGATAAAAAATTTAGACGATTTGCGAATGGCAAAACGTAAACTAAAATTACAAATGAAAGTTGCTGAAAATAAACATGAAAATTCATTTGTAAATAAAGCAGTTAATCTTGTAACAAACTTAAAATCCGATACAAGTTTTACTTCTTCTAAAGTTGAAAGTGCATTAAATTGGGCTGGAGATAAAGCTTCAAAAAAATATCCAATGAAGGGAATTACAAAAATTTTAATTTCTGGATTGATTATGATAGCGGTTCCAATTATTACGAATAAAATTCAGGAATATATAGAAGAAAAATTATAAAATTATTTGATATTAAAAAACCACTTCGTTTGAAGTGGTTTTTTTGTGTGTTAATTTAGGACTGTCTCTTAAAGT